>JALSSM010000105.1 GCA_026984275.1 Gammaproteobacteria bacterium | reverse complement strand
ATTGGAGGAATTGCTGTTCATAATTCAAAAGCTCCTGTGTTTTTTATCATCATTTTCAAGACTTAGTATTTCCATTTTTAATTTCTTTATTCCAGGAAATACTCAGAGGATGGCATTTTTTTTCAGCGCAACATATTGTTAGTTAACCACCTGAATTTGATCTATACTAGCCTAAATCACGCGATAAGAAAATTATTGAAATCTAGAAAATACAAGTTTTTTGAATCAATTATCGTTAAAGGAAAAAATATGGCTATCGTTACTCATGAAGAATGGATTAGACGGGCACACCTGATAGGTGAAAAAGCTGAACCGATGGTAGCAGACGCGGAAAAAATGGGATGTTTTTCCCTGGAGCTACGTGATTATGTGCATAAACTTGAAATGTATAAGGCCTTAAGGCCAGTACAATACGGGGGCTCGGGCATCGCTGCCTTTACTTTTTCAGAAATAGTCAGAACGATAGCGAATTATAATGGTTCAGCTGCATGGATCGTTTATTTTGTCATTTTACACGAACACTGGGTTGCCTTTTTAGATGAGAAAGGTCGACAGGAAGTGTATGACAGTGATGGTCTTGTGGGTGATATTTTTATGCCATTGGGCCAGGTGGAATATGTCGATGGAGGCGTTAACTTATCCGGCCAATGGTCATTTGGAAGTGGTGTATTATGGGATGAATGGATGGGTTTGGGAGCGATTGTTCAGGTGCCTGGAGAAGAGCCACAACCTTGTCTGCTTAATGTAAATAAAGCTCAATACCAAGTGATAGAAGACTGGAATCCATTTGGCCTTCGCGGTACAGGTAGCCATAGCGTGAGAGTAGAAGATGTTTTTGTACCATGGCATCGTATGTTACCTGTTGTAAATGCCAAAAATAAAAGTGAACCAGTGGGTGGATATTATTCAGATGAACCTATTTTTCGGGCTCCTTTTATGCCATTTTTTGCAATGGGTTTTCCTTCGATATCAACGGGCATAGCTCAACGTGTCACGCGAGATTTAAAGACTCGTATTGAAGATAGACAGCGAATTCTATTTAACATGAAGGAATGCGAATCACCGATCGCTCAACGAAATCTGGCAGATGTGATGACCAAGCTGGATGCCATCGAAGCGATGAATAAACGATATGTTGATCAGCTGGAAGAATGGATAGAGGCCAATACACCGATTGTTGATGAAGCTGAAAAAAACAAAATGGGTGCTTGGCGTTCATACATCTGCAAGGAATCTTCTGATCTGGCTTTTCAGGTAATGAGATTGTTGGCAGCCTCTGCTACTGGTAGTGGTGATCCTGTTGAAATCGCAGCACGCGATGCCTTTATGCTTTCGATCCATCTCACTCAAATTTATGAAGATAATATGTTGTCGTATGGTCGAACCCAGTTCGGCTTATCAGGGCACCCCTTGTGCTAAATTGGGCTTATTAAGTTTTCTGAGCACAAGACGTTTTTATACTCAAAAAATATGAAAATAAAAAAGATCATCGGGTTATCGTTGATGCTATCTTTCTGGATGATCTCACTCAGGGCTGCAGAGTTACCTGCCACAGGAACAAATATCACTGCTGATAATGTTGCCCAGTATGCTAATTATCTGGATCAACCCATGATCGAGCTTATCAAAAAAGGTGATGTAACGATTGAAGTGGGCGCATCATTTTCGATACCCCCAAATAGTGAATTTCAGAAACAGACAGAAATCAATCAGGGCCTGACGAAAATTGATCCTGGGACAGGTAACCTTTCTAATTATCATGGAGGGATACCTTTCGCAGATGCTCCTGATAAAGCTGATGAATTGGCTGGTGTTAAGCTTGCGTGGAATATGCGTTATAGCTACGGTGGTGAAGCTTCCAGTGTGGAACCTTTCATCTGGGACTATATCAATATGCAGAAGGAGAAGGTTGAGCGAACGCTTTCTTTTGTCGGCAAGACCTTTCGTTATAAACATCGGATTATGCTCGATCCCAGACCTGAAGTAGTAAAGAACCCGGGCAATCTTTTCAGCGCTTTATATCTACGGGCTAAAGAGCCATTTGATCTCACCAATACGCAACTATTGGTTCATCGCCCTGAAGATGATAGTTCTAGAGATGGCACCTGGTTATATCTCGCAACTCAACGACGGGTAAGAAGGCTTCCTTCGGGACAGAACACGGATGCGTTTCTTGGTAGCGATTTTATGATCGAGGATTTCCTTGGTTACAACGGCCGTATCAAAGATATGAATTGGCGTTACCTGGAAACCAGAGAGCTGTTGGAACCTTTCTTCAGGTATGATCAGATCACGCTTGAAGAAAAACAGGCGACTCCGGACGGTTTTAAATTCGGTCTGTTTCATGGCCAGGGTGGTTGTTTTCCGAATGTTCCATGGCAAGTTCGAAAAGTCTATGTGCTCGAAGCGGTACCAACATGGAAAGATCATCCTCTTTCTAAACGAATATTTTTTGTTGATGCAGAAACATTCATTCCAGTGGCCGGACGTTACTATGACAGGAGTAAAAAAATCTGGCGAATAGCAATAGCCGCTTTTGCTCATCCCGATCATCATCTCGAACATAACAAAGGTTCGGGGGTTGCTATTCCATCATTAATTTCAATGATTGATGTGCAGGCCAGGCATTGCACAACACTTAAAATGAAGACACTGATCAATGATGGTAGTGTTAAGCAAAGCGATTTTACAGTGCAGTCATTGAGAAAGAAGGGGCGATAAGAATGAAACTGAATACTGCAAAAACATGAATAGAACAGCATTCTATCTATTTTTTATGTTCTTCTTTTTCTATCAGTCTTCAGCTATAGCCGAAGAAAATACCAGGGAGTATGGGCCGGGGACGTTAGCTGATCATCTTTTCGGAGATATTCTAGAAATAAAAATCTTGCATTAATTGGCTGGATCGATTCAGTAGCTATTGTTAATGACAATAATACAGATGATGTTCTACCCGCAGGTGCATTGTCATCTGATGAAGGATTACATTTGAATTAACTTGCACTGATGTTTTGCCGTGGCGATGGCTGTCTGCCCAGTACAGAGTTTAGCCCTAAACACAATATTCTGAGTCGAATCACACCAACACCTGCACCAAAAGATGAATCTTTTGATGTTGGTTTTAATATGTTGGCAGTCTATGGGACAGATTCACAATTTCTGCGTATTAGTGGTTTTGACGATTTCGATTTTGATGACAACCATGAACGTAAACTCTCTTTGCCTCAATGGTATCTGGATATTTACCTTCCTTATTTTGGTGGTATGACAGTTATGATAGGAAGCTTTATGTCACAACTCGCACGTGAAATTGGATACCCATATGCTCCCCCAAGATGGTTCGCAACAATTTCTTACGAGTTGCTGTATGCGCCGATTAAACATGTTGGGATATTAACTCAGATTAAACTTCCCATTAGTAAAGATTTGGGTCTATTGAGTATAGAAGGTGGTCTGGCACTGGGTTGGAATAATTTTGATAATCATAATGGCGATCTGGATTTTATGGCGGGGCTCAGATATCGAACAATTGATATGCGTACCGGGTTCGATATTGAAATGATCTTTGGAAACGGTGAAAATGATTTTGGTGACGGGCCAGCTAAAGGCGGCTCGCAGTTTTTTGCACTCAGCAGTACTGGAGAAGAGCTTGATCGATTTGCCGGTTATGTGACTTTTCTACACAGGTTTAATCCAAAACTTGAAAGTGTTATCGTAGCTTACTATGGTTTTCAGGAAGCTGGCGATCTAAAACCCGCACCACAGTTTATTACTGAAAAAGCCAAATGGTATGGACTTTATGCAGCGGGTCGTTATCAGCTCAGAGAAACACTTTTTTTTAATTCCCGTCTGGAATGGACAAAAGATGAACAAGGTGCAAACGTTTTATGGACAGGCTCAAAGGGGAGCACTTATGGTCTGACCGCCAATTTCATACCCTGACGCTGGATAACGGTTTGGAATTTGCGCAGCATGAAAAAATTGCAAAGTAGCTCAAGGCAGCTATCTATTTTGCACATCCCTATGCTTCTTGGGAACGCAGCATTAATGAAAATACAAACGGTCTAATTCGTCAGTACTTTCCCAAGGGCACTGATTTTAATCAGGTGAGTGATGAAGATATTGAGCATGTCATGGAAGGCTTGAAGAATCGATCTCGAGAAACCGAGGTTGCAGAACACCGAATGAATTATTTATGGGGC
>JALSSM010000104.1 GCA_026984275.1 Gammaproteobacteria bacterium | reverse complement strand
CTCCAGCAATAAAGCATTGGTGCAAAGATAGATAAACTTTTTCTTTTCGATCAGCGTTTGAACAATACGCGGCATGTCTTTATGGATCAAAGGTTCACCACCCGCGATAGAAACCATTGGAGTACCACATTCATCAACCGCAGCGATACAGTCTTCATAGCTTAATCGCTTGCTGAGGATGTCATCAGAATAATCAATCTTGCCACAACCAGCGCAGGCCAGATTGCATTGAAACAAGGGCTCCAACATCAAGACGAGTGGATAGCGCTCAACCCGTTTAAGTTTCTGAGTGATAAGGTAACGTGCGACTCTATATTGCTGAATTAAAGGGACAGCCATGTTCTTTTTCTTCCTGTTTTATGGATTAGAATTTAGGACACATTATATCGAAATAAATTCTTTAACCAAGCTCCTTGCATCCAGAGAGTCCTCTCTCCATAATTATCACATTTAAAAAACTGATTATTAAGACAATGAATGAGTCCAGATTTCCACTGCTAACACAAATAGATTCACCGGAAGATCTACGGAAGCTTACTGAATCTCAATTGTTGGAAGTTGCTAAAGAACTACGCAGTTTTCTGCTGGATATTGCAAGCCAGAGTGGAGGGCATTTTGCTGCCGGTATGGGTACGGTCGAACTCACGATCGCCTTACACTACCTTTTTAATACACCCAATGATCGTCTGGTCTGGGATGTGGGTCATCAGGCCTATCCACACAAAATCCTGACAGGCCGTCGTGATCGTATGACAACCATTCGCCAAAAGGGTGGAGTTTCACCTTTCCCTAAACGTGCAGAAAGCCCCTATGATGCCTTTGGTGTTGGTCATTCCAGCACCTCGATCAGTGCTGCATTAGGTATGCAGATTGCCGCTGATCATGCTGGGATTGATCGCAAATGTGTAGCGATCATCGGTGATGGTGGCATGACGGCGGGATTACCATTTGAGGCAATGAATCATGCTGGTGATGTGGGTTCTGATCTGCTGGTCATACTTAATGATAACAATATGGCCATATCTCCTAATGTCGGTGCGCTTTCAAATCATTTTGCCAAAGTCTTATCAGGTAAAGTTTATTCGACGGTTCGAGAAGGGGGCAAAAAAGCCCTGTCTAATTTACCATCGGTTAAAGAACTCGCACACAGGCTGGAAGAACATGCCAAAGGCTTGATCGTACCAGGTACGCTTTTCGAGGAACTTGGTTTCAATTATATCGGCCCAATTGATGGCCATGATCTTCCTGTTTTGATGTCAACTCTGCGAAACGTCAAAAATCTCAAAGGACCACAGTTGCTGCATATCATTACCAAGAAAGGTAAAGGTTATGAACTGGCCGAAGAAGACCCGGTTAAATATCATGGTGTGTCCCCTTTCGATCCTGAAAAGGGCATTGTCCCATCGGGGAAAAAACCGCAACAGACCTATACAAATGTCTTTACAGACTGGATCTGCGATATGGCCGCGATGGATGATCGGCTGGTAGCGATCACACCGGCTATGCGTGAAGGCTCAGGGCTGGTACGTTTTGAACAGGAATATCCCGATCGATATTTTGATGTCGGTATCGCAGAACAACATGCGGTTAATGTCGCTGCGGGTATGGCTTGTGATGGTTTGAAACCCGTGGTTGCGATCTATTCAACCTTTCTGCAACGAGGCTATGATCAGCTGGTTCATGATGTTGCTTTGCAAAACCTTCCGGTACTCTTTGCCATTGATCGTGCAGGTTTTGTTGGTGCAGACGGACCAACTCACAATGGTATTTATGATTATTCATTTATGCGCTGTCTCCCGAATATGGTGGTCATGGCCCCTGCTGATGAAAATGAGTGCAGACAGATGCTTTATACGGGCATGCAACTCGATCAACCTGCATCAGTCAGATATCCAAGAGGTGGTGGCCCGGGTGTGGAAGTACAAAAGGAAATGACAGTCCTACCGATCGGAAAAGCTGAAATCAGACGCCAGAGCAAGATGAGAAAACTGGCGATACTGGCTTTCGGTACAATGGTCACACCCGCGATGGAAGTAGGTGAAAAGCTGGACGCAACGGTCATTAACATGCGGTTTGTTAAGCCACTGGATGCCGAATTAGTGATTAAACTCGCACAAGACTATGAGAACCTGGTTACAATCGAAGAAAATGTCATTCAGGGTGGTGCAGGGGCGGCCGTATCTGAAGTTTTATCCGAAGCAGGGCTTGTCGCTAATTTACGGCATATAGGTATTCCCGATCGTCTGATTCATCATGGATCACAAGCGGACATGCTGGAAGATAGTGGCCTGACAGTTAAACAGATCCTTGAAACAGTACAAAACTATATTCATCATCACCCTGATAAATCCCCAATAGACATAGCTACTGGCTAAGAAGTGTCTTTCAAACCAATAATCAATATTTATTGGAAAAATGAGATTCTGATGGATTTGCAGCGGAGTTGACTGGGAATAACGATTATAAAGTTTTGAAAGTAGACATTTTGTATATCGAATAGTCACCAAAATCGTAAAACTGAACTTGCACCCCAAAAGTGTCTCCTCAAGGAGACGCTTTTGGGAGTATAAACCACTAGAATATAAGAGTATATCATTTATCTTATTGATTTAATTTATAAAAAAAACTTGGCATGAGAAATGCTTTATAGAAAGCAGGTATGCTAATTAACAATTACGCAATCCTTGTAAAAAATATATTTTTTAACCTTATTATGAAAGAAAGAAGGGGTATATAAGATGAAAATCTTAAAAACAATCGGTTTGGCGAGCGCACTGATGGCAGGGACCGCTTTCAGTTATCAAGCTTCAGCTGTAACCGTAAACTTTGCAGATCCAAGTTGGGCTGTTGGTGGAAGTACTTCGTCAACCAGTCAATCACTGGGTGGCGTTACAGTGACTGTTTCTTCACTTCCGACTGGAACAAGTCTAACTTGGGCAACGCATGATGGTTTTGGTGTAACAAAATCTGGTGACACTCCAGGAAATGAAGACGAAATTAACCATCGGGGTGATGGTATTAATGAACAATTGCTAGTCAGTTTTGGTCAAGCAGTTAATGTAACTTCTCTGAGGCTAAGTGATTTTTTTACGGATACTTCAGGACAACATCAGACGCCTTCAGATGATATAGCCGAAATTAGCTATAATGGAGGTGGTAGTTTTGCATCATTTATAGCGACACAATCCAACGCTGGTGATCCATATACTGATATTGCAAGTAGTGCTTCAGGCATTACGTCAATACTTTTCCAGTCAGGCAATCCTGATATAGGCTCAGGCTATTCAATAGCTGGGTTGGACTTTAATGTTGCCCCAGTACCTCTGCCACCAGCAGTATGGTTGCTCGGTTCTGCTATGGTTTTTCTGTTCAGAAAACGCCAGGATAGTTAATGGGATAGTTTTATAAACCATTACTATGTTACTAAAGAAACCCCGTTCATGCGGGGTTTTTTTGTTCCTGGAGAAGGGAAAATGGCATGAGATTAAAAGGATTATCTAATCATTTGAGACTGTGCTTGCTATCTGATATTCACTAGCCGGATTTGGCCAATTAGTCAATAGTAAATCCCGACTTTTTTACGGGTACTAAAGCCTCTTTATAAAATAATTAAATCTCTTCCTGGACAGCTCTGAGCATAGATTTTTTTATTTGTGTAATCCCCGGCTATTTCATCATTAAACCAAGAATAAAGCGGTGGTGGGAAAGTTCTATCTAGGAGGTAAATTAGCCGTTGAAAGTTTCAAGAATGAATCTTTTGCAGAGCCTGGCTCTTTCCTAGAGGAAGTTGTTTTTGTTCCATGTTTTTACTGACGTTGATTACCAATTCAATGTTGTTATCAAGCATCAAATAAAAAAATAAGGCTTAATAATATTCTCGCTACAGAATTTGTCATTCCTGAACTGGCACTATTAGGGAATGGTTTACAGTTATTGTCACCGAAAATTAATTTCAGTGGGCTGAATAATTCTTACTTGTTGAGCATGTGATCCTGAAATTTAAATTTGAAAACATAAAATCGGCCTAAAGAATGGTTTGAAATGCCATTAATTAACCTGAACTCGAGATAAGGATAGCCATCCAGCACGCCTCTTTTAGCGACGCTCGTCGTTGGAGCTGCTTCCAATAGCTCGCTATTGCTGCGCAGCTCCGCCTTGATAATCGCTAAAAGATGTGTGCTGGACAAAACTCCTTAGATGATTTCATATAACTT
>JALSSM010000103.1 GCA_026984275.1 Gammaproteobacteria bacterium | reverse complement strand
CTTCTGAAGGTGAAATTTGCTGTTGATCACAATCATTGAGCATTTTTTGATAGGCCTGATTAAGATAGACGAGCATAATCACACCGATTTCTACGGATACACCTGCCAGCGCAATAAACCCTACACCGACGGCCACCGAAAAATTAAACCCCTGCCAGTACATCAACCAGATACTGCCTACCATGGCCAGTGGCAAAGTACCCATGATGATGGCAACCTCTACAAAATTTCGAAAATTCATATAGAGGAGTATGATGATAATGGCCAGTGTCAACGGTACGACATAGCTGAGTTTTTCTTTGGCACGAAGCATGTATTCATATTGTCCTGACCAGCTGATCGAATAACCCGCAGGAAGTTCCAGCTGATCATTGACAACCTTTTGCGCCTCGACAACATAGCTGCCGACATCAACCCCTTCAATATCAATAAATGACCAACCATTCAGTCGAGCATTTTCACTTTTGATGCCCGGTGGGCCATCTTCGATAAAAACATTGGCCACATCAGCAAGAGAAATCCGCTGACCATTAGGCGTTACGATGGGCAGCAAAGATAATTGCTCTGGAGAGTTACGGTAATCCTGTGGATAACGAACATTGATCGGATAACGTTCCAGACCTTCAACCGATTGAGCCACATTCATACCACCAATTGCCGAGGCGACTACCTGCTGCACATCAGCGATATTCAAACCATAGCGAGCAGCTTTTTCCCGTTGGATATCGACTTTAATATAACGACCACCCGCAACACGTTCCGAATAGACCGAGGCCGTACCAGGGACATCCTTGAGAATGGCTTCAAGTTGTTTACCGATGCCCTCAATTTCTGATAATTCCGGTCCAGCGATTTTGATCCCAACGGGTGTTTTTATCCCGGTTGCCAGCATATCTATTCGTGTCTTGATCGGCATGACCCAGGCATTCGTTACACCGGGTAATTTTACCAGTGCATCGAACTCTTTTTTCAGGTCTTCCATGGTAACCCCTTCACGCCATTCGTCTTTTGGTTTTAGCTGAATAAAGGTTTCAATCATGGTTAGTGGTGCCGGATCAGTTGCTGTATCAGCTCGACCGACCTTACCAAACACTGTTTTGACCTCAGGAACAGTCGCGATCAACTTATCTGTCTGCTGTAATAATTCACGGGCTTTACCGATGGAGATCCCCGGATATGTTGTTGGCATATACATTAGATCACCTTCATCTAACGGTGGGATAAATTCACTACCGATTTTGTCCAGTGGCCATAGTCCAATCGCAAAAATAATTCCTGCGATTAAAATCATTGTTTTTGGAAATGTCAGAACGCTTCTTAATGCAGGCACATATAAAAATGTCAGAATCCGGTTAATTGGATTCTTGTGTTCGGCCAATACTTTGCCACGAATAAAGTAACCCATTAAGACTGGAACCAGAGTTATAGCCAGAAAAGCAGAAGCGGCCATGGCATAGGTTTTAGTGAAGGCGAGGGGGGAGAACATTCGTCCTTCCTGTGCCTCAAGAGTAAAGACAGGTACAAAACTCACTGTAATGATCAATAAACTGAAAAACAGGGCCGGGCCTACCTCACTGGCGGATTCAGCTACAATCTGCCAACGGTTTTCTTTTGTGATCGGTGTTTTCTCCATGTGCTTATGCATGTTCTCTATCAGCACTATGGCACCGTCTATCATCGCACCAATCGCGATCGCAATACCTCCAAGAGACATAATATTGGCATTCAAACCCTGAAAATGCATGATGATAAAAGCCGACAAGATCCCTACTGGCAAACTGAAAATGGCGACTAATGAAGAGCGAATATGAAACAAAAACACCATACATACCAGTGCAACGACGACAAACTCTTCCAGTAACTTATGCCATAAGTTTTCAATGGCACGATCTATCAGACCACTGCGATCATAGACCGTCACAACTTCAACACCTTCAGGCAAACCCTGTTTAAGTTGCTCCAGTTTGGCTTTGACACCATTAATGGTTTTTTGTGCATTCTCACCAAAGCGCATAACAATAATGCCACCGACTGTTTCACCTTCACCGTTGAGTTCGACAACGCCTCGGCGCATTTGTGGTCCGATGGTGATCTCAGCAACATCTTTTAATAACAGAGGAGTGCCATTGTCATTGACTCCTAATGGAATCGTTTCCAGATCAGACTCGTTCTGAATATAACCAGAAGCACGCACCATATATTCCGCCTCGGACATCTCGACGACTGAAGCACCGATCTCCTGATTGCCACGCTGAATAGCTTGCTGAATATGGGTGAGTGGCATACCGAAAGCGCGTAGTTTTTCAGGGTCAACTTTGACCTGATATTGTTTAACCATTCCTCCGACAGGTGTGACTTCGGATACTCCCGGCACCGTTTGTAGTTCATATTTCAGAAACCAGTCCTGAAGACTACGCAGCTCGCTAATATCATGTTGTCCAGTACGGTCGACCAGAGCGTAGATATAAACCCAGCCTACCCCCGTAGCATCAGGTCCCAGTTGTGGTCTGGCATTGGCTGGCAAGGTTGGTGCTACTTGACTCAGATATTCCAGAACCCGGCTTCTCGCCCAATACAGATCAGTTTTTTCGTCGAAAATAACATAAACATAAGAGTCACCAAAAAAAGAATAACCACGTACAGTGACGGCTCCGGGAACTGATAACATCGCGGTGGTCAATGGGTAGGTCACCTGGTCTTCCACCACTTGAGGTGCCTGACCCGGATAGCTGGTTTTAATGATGACTTGTACATCAGACAGATCCGGTATGGCGTCAACCGGTGTGTTTTTTAATGAAAATAATCCGACACCAACCAGGATCGCTGTCGCAAGCAAAACAAAAAAACGATTATGAACAGACCAGCGAATAATAGATTTGATCATGCTGGTTATTCCTGATTATTGTTCTGATCGTGTTGGCGTTCACCCATCGGATTACTCATTTCAGTCACTAAAAACTTACCTCCATCAACGACAAATCGGAAATGGATTTTCATACCTTTCTTCAATTTTGAAAGATCAATCTGGTCACTGACATAAAAATCCATCGACATGGCAGGCATGTTCCATTTCGGAATGGGTTCATGAGTGATATTAAGCATTCGATGGTCAGCCATAATTGTGTTGATCACGCCACCCATCTCAGCACTGTTTTCAGAATCAGTCATGGTTTTATCTTGATTGTTGGATACATCCTGTGTTGTATCTATTGATTCCTCATGATTCATACGCTTGAAATCTGATGTTTTGCTCGATTCGGAATCCAGTAAAAATTGTGCAGAAACGACGATCTTGTCACCCTCGGACAAACCGTTGAGAATTTCAGTATTCTGATCATCAAATCGTCCGACTTTGACATTAACTGACTTGAATCGTCCCCCACCTATGGCGAGGACAATTCGATCACTCTTTCCTGTTCGTATCACAGATTCCTTTGGAACAAGCAGAGTATCTGCTGTACTTTGAGAATGAATAACAATCTGAGTAAACATATTCGGTTTCAGATCATTTTTCTCATTACTGAAACGCAATCTGACTTTGATCGTTCGGGTCTTGGGATCCACGGTTGGGTAGATATAATCGACATTTCCTACCCATTGTTTTCCCGGCATATAATCCATTGTCATCGTCACTGGCAGATCTTTTGTCACCATTGAAGCCTGCCGTTCAAAAATCTCTGCTTCAACCCAGATAGGATTGAGAGCACCAATCGACATCAGGGTGGTGGTCGGTTGAACATAAAAGCCTTCTCGAATATTCAGGTTGTCGACCACACCACCCTGTGGCGCATAGAAGGTGACGGTCTGACTTACTTTCTGATTATTTTTCAGTCTTTTAATCACACCACCCGGGATATGTAATGCTCTTAATCTGTCTTCAGAAGCCGTGACCAGGCGCTGATTTTTACGGCGTATTGCCAGCACAAGTTCTTCCTGTGCATTGACCAGTTCGGGTGAGTAAATCCGATAGAGCGGTTGCCCTTTTTCGACAGGATCACCCGTTGTTTTGACGTAAAGTTTTTCGATCCAGCCTTTTACTCTGGGATGGATATCAACCAGGTGATTTTCATCATAACGAACATAACCGACGGTTTTTATTTCAGTATGCAACGCTTGTCGTTTTACTACCGTTGTTCTGACACCAAGATTGTTAACTACGTCTGGAGAGATCCGGATAGTCCCGGGACTTGTATCTGAAGAATCAGTATCATCTTCATAAACGGGTATCAGATCCATACCCATAG
>JALSSM010000102.1 GCA_026984275.1 Gammaproteobacteria bacterium | reverse complement strand
GAAAGAATTTCCTGAAGCTCAGGTATGAATCCATTCAATCGGCCGTTTTTCATCTTATCGTGATCAATCCTGATCACGAGCTGTTTGGCATGATTTGTCCTTGATTTTTCAATATCGGTTATCTGATCAGCAATCATGGAAAAACCGCCACTAAACTCATCTTCCTTACATTCTCCTTCAACAACAATGATCCTGTCCTTATTCAGATATTCTCCATATTCTTCCAGAACATTGGTATAGACAACCACATCAACTCTGCCCGTCTTATCATCCAATGTGGCGATCGCCATCCTGCCACGTCGTGTATTGATCAGGCGGAGACCGATAATCTGCCCGGCGACTCGTCTCGGTCCAACTTTCAGGCTGCTAAGCCGGTGACTGATCAGATTTGTTAATTCTGCTTCATAACGATCGATCGGATGACCGGATAAATAGAGTCCCAGAGTGGCTTTTTCACCGGCCAGAATTTCTTCTTTTGTCCAGTCTTTAACGATGGTAAATGTACTACCGACTTCATTTTCCTGAGAAGATGTCTGTAATCCAAACATATCTTCCTGACCGGCTGATCGATTTTTTGTATGTTGATCAGCCATTTTCAGGGCGCTATCCAGAGAAGCCATTAATGAACTTCGTCCCGGTCCGAGTTCATCAAGTGCTCCTGTTCGGATTAATGCCTCCAGAACCCGGCGGTTAACCTTTCGTGTATCCATACGTTGACAGAGATCAAACAGATCAGTAAAACGGCCATTCTCATTGCGCTCGGAGACAAGATCATCAATGGCAGACTCTCCGACTCCCTTGATCGCCCCCAGACCATAACGGATAGTTTTTTCATCCTGAACGGTAAATTTCGACTCACAAACATTGACATCCGGTGAAACAACTTCAACATTCAGATGTCGACATTCATCGATCAAACCAACAACTTTATCCGTGTTATCCATGTCCGATGACAGGACGGCAGCCATGAATGCAGCCGGGTGATAAGCCTTTAGCCACGCCGTCTGATATGCGACCAGGGCATAGGCTGCTGCATGAGATTTATTAAAACCATAGCCAGCGAACTTTTCCATATAATCAAAAATTTCGTTGGCCTTTTTTTCGTCAATACCTTTTTCACAAGCACCTTCCAGGAACAATGTCCGCTGCTTGGCCATCTCCTCAGGTTTCTTTTTACCCATGGCACGACGTAATAAATCCGCGCCACCCAGGGTAAAACCTGCACAAACCTGTGCAGCCTGCATGACCTGTTCCTGATAAACCATAATCCCGTAAGTGGGCTTCAGAATAGGTTCCAGCAAAGGATGCATATATTCAAATTTTTTGCCGTGTTTGCGTTCAACATAATCAGGGATCAGATCCATTGGGCCAGGCCGATACAACGCAACCAGTGCAATAATATCTTCAAACCGATCCGGTTTTGCACGTTTGAGCATGTCACGCATACCGCTCGATTCAAACTGGAAAATGGCCATCGTATCTGCCTGAGAAAAGACCTGATAGGCTTTTGCATCATCAAGCGGCAGTCGAGCAAGATCAATCAGGGGCAAACCAGCTTCTGCCCGCTGTTTATTGGCATCACGGACTGCCCAGTCGATAATGGTCAGCGTTCGTAACCCGAGGAAATCAAATTTCACCAGGCCGATGGATTCCACATCGATCATGTCGAACTGACACACAACACTGGTTCCACCGGACTCGCAATAAAGTGGCACAAAATCAGGCAGTGGTGAAGGAGCGATCACCACACCACCTGCATGTTTACCCACATTTCTGACGGTTCCTTCCAGCTTAAGCGCGAGATCGAGGAGTATTTGAACCTCTTCTTCCTGTTCGTAACGCTCACTGAGTGCTTCTTCTCCCTTGATCGCTTTTTCCAATGTCATCCCTATTTCAAACGGAATAAGTTTTGAAATCTGATCAACAAAACTATAGGGAAGCCCGAGCACGCGGCCACAATCTCGTACCACGGCCTTGGCGGCCATGGTTCCATGCGTAATGATCTGAGAGACGTGATCACGACCATATTTTTGTGCCACATAGGCGATCACCTCGTCACGCCGATCCATACAAAAATCAATATCAAAATCCGGCATTGAGACACGCTCAGGATTGAGAAAACGTTCGAATAACAGGTCATATTCCAGTGGGTTGAGATCCGTGATCTCCAAAGCATAAGCCACCAGTGATCCTGCCCCGGAACCACGCCCCGGCCCCACTGGAATCGCATTTTCTTTTGCCCATCGTATGAAATCTGCAACGATCAAAAAATAACCTGGGAAGCCCATCTCGATGATGACACTCAGTTCACGTTCCAGTCGTTCGTCATAAACTCTGCGTTGCGCTGTGAAATCATCCGCCTCTGTATCCAGCAAGAGCGGTAAACGTTTATCCAGCCCTTTTTGACATTCCTGGCGAAACCATTCTTCCAGTGACGTTCCTTCTGGCACAGGGAAGTTCGGTAGAAAATAATCATCAAAATTAATTTCGATATTACATCGTTGTGCAATAAACCATGTGTTTTCAATAGCTTCTGGAATATCTTTAAATAATTCGATCATCTCTTCAGAAGATCGGACATATTGCTGTTGGGTGTAATTTTTAGGGCGACGAGGATCATCAAGAGTACGACCTTCATTGATGCAGACACGCGCTTCATGAGGTTCAAATGCATCTGCTTCAAGAAAACGAGCGGCATTCGTCGCAACCACTGGAATATCATATTCAGCCGCCAGATCAATCGTCTTGTTGATCAGATCTTCTTCACCAGGCTTGCCTGTCCTTTGTAGTTCCAGATAGTAGCGATCACCAAAGCGTTCTTTCCATGCCTGACATCTGGCACTAGCTTCCTCAAATTTTCCAGAAGTGATCATCTGACCAATCTCACCTTCAGCAGCCCCTGACAGGATGATCAGTCCTTTTGAACGTTCAGCAAGCCATTCCCACTTCACAACAGGTAAGCCACTTTCCTGCCCTTCAAGATAAGATTGGCTGATCAAATGTGAAAGGTTTTTATAACCCTCAAAATCCTGACAAAGCGCAATAAAATTAGAAGGTTCCGAACCATTATTAATGGTTTCTAAAACAAGATCTGCACCAATAATGGGTTTAATCCCGGCCGATTGTGCGGCACGATAAAGTTTGATGGTGGCATAGAGATTGTTTTTATCTGTGATTGCGACCGCTGGCATGTCCAACTCAACCAGCTTATTAACCAGAGGCTTGACACGGATCAACCCATCGATGACTGAGTATTCCGTATGCAGGTTAAGATGTATAAATCCGGCCATTCGTGTAACAACAGATGTTAAGAAAGTAATTTTTTTACTGGTGCAAATGATTTTCGATGTTCAGCCAGAACACCATATTTTTCAAGTGCCGAAAGATGATCTGGTGTTGGATAGCCTTTATGTTTTGCAAAACCATACTCAGGGAATTGAGCATCCAATGCAAGCATCTCACGATCACGGGTTACTTTTGCGATGATCGAGGCCGCGCTGATGGCGGGAACCAAACCATCTCCTTTGATGATGGCTTCTACAGTACAGATATGTTCAACATCAGGACAACGATTCCCGTCAACCTGAACATGATCAGGTTTTACAGACAATCCCTCAACTGATCGACGCATGGCCAGCATGGTTGCGTGCAGAATATTAAGCTGATCAATCTCATCTACTTCAGCACGACCAACTGACCAGCAGTGAGCCTGATCAGTAATCAGGTCATAGAGAACATCACGTTTTTTCTCAGTGAGTTTCTTTGAATCATTCAATCCCGGAATATCGTAATCTTCCGGCAGGATCACTGCGGCGGTGACAACCGCACCCACCAGGGGTCCACGACCCACTTCATCGACACCGGCAATTAACTTTTGCATAATTCAAGAACGGCTTCAGCGGCCTGTTGATTCGCATTGCACCTGAGCTGATCGTGTATCTGCTGACTTTTTTGTGCAAACAAAGCTGTTTTTTCAGGACTCTCCAGCCAGTGGAAGAGTTCTTTTTTAAGATTTTCTGGCGTCACCTGATCCTGTAATAATTCCGGGATCATCTGTTCATTGGCCAACAAGTTGGGTAAGGAAAAATAGGGAAGTTTGACCAGCCTTTTCGCAATTTTATAGGTCATCCAGGATGTTCGGTACGCGATCACCATGGGGCGTTTAGATAACATGATCTCTAACGCTGCTGTTCCGGAGACACTGAGCACAACATCTGAAGCAGCAATCGCATCAAGTGAATTGTTTTGT
>JALSSM010000101.1 GCA_026984275.1 Gammaproteobacteria bacterium | reverse complement strand
CATTGGCGCTTGCCAGTATTGGTTTGGTTGGGATGATAGCGGGTAGAAGACGAAGAAAATAGCTTGGTTGTTACCCTGCTTGATGAAAATTAAGCAGGGTTTTCATAAATCAATTTAACCCTTAATCCTGGTTTATCGATAAGATCTTCAAGAATCATTAAAATAGATTTTTAACTAACTCACGGAGGAGTTGCATGATGAAAAACCTTTTCTCAGGAAATAAATTAATCTCTTTAACGATAGTATTACTTGGTCTTGGAGTCACATCCAGTAGCTATGCACTTGCAATTCAAGATATTTATGACATTCCAGAACCCGGAACGATGGCATTGACCGCCCTTGGGATAGTGGGAATGCTGGTATCTCGTTTACATAAAAAATGATTTTGTGATGATTAAAACCCGGTTGTGGTATTAACCCGTCAATCTTTATTGCCGGGTTAATAACTAAAGTCGGGATTCTTATCATTCAAAGAACCCTTTTTCCAGTTCTGCCAGCAACTTTTCTGCCTTAATTCTTTCAGGGAAAGGGTCTTTATTGTTCAGTGTTTTTTTCAATAAGTCCTTGGCATAATCAGACTTGCCTGATTTATATAATCCTTCGGCGAGATTGTATTGATATTCTGTCATACCGGGAGCAGCTGAAACAGCCCTTTTAAATGAATCAAGACCTTCTGAATAACGTCCTTTGTCAATACACATTATCCCATAGGTATTAAGAACTTCTGGAGATTCTTCAGAGATATTATAAGCTCTAATAGCATACTCCCAGGCCAGATCTTTGTTAGATGACTGGTAGATCTGAGCAAGTTTGTTGAGGATAAGAATATTATCAGGCAAAATTTTCAGAATCCGTTCACATTCAGCAAGTGCTGATTGATGGCCACCTGTTTGTTGAAAGTAATTTATAGCTGCAAGGCTAATATCCAGGCTGTCAGGAAGTTTTTTTATCCATTTCCTTAAAAATCTTTTTGCTTTCTTTTTCTGATTTAACTGAAGGTAAGCAAAACTTATCTTCTTAATTACCTCTGGGTCAGTTTCTTTTTTGAGTGTACGTGAAAATATCTTTATTGCTTTCGTTAATTTATTCTCTTTTAACAGAACATCAGCATAAAGTTTATAACCATCAATTTTTCCAGATGGTGTTTTTAAAAGCATCTTTATATAATTTCTTGCCGTACCAATATTGTTTTGTTGTATTTCAAAGTTAGTCATTTTTGCCAGAATTGATGGCGATGGATTTTCTATTTTCTTTGTAACATGATCAAATAATTTTCTGGCTGAAGAAAAGTTTTTCAAATTTGAATAAGCACTGGCTAATTGAACTTGATAATTTATATTGCCCGGAAATATTTCAGTTAATTTCTGGTACATTTTCACGCTTTCTTTGACGTTACCCAGCTTCTTATAAACCTCTGCGTTGAAAGAGATAACTTTCGGTGATTGGGGAGCATATTTGTTCAAGTCTTTCTTGATCAGTATGGCATGATTCAGATCATCTTTTTTAAGATAGATTCTCCCAAGTGCAACTTTGGGAGGAATAGTAAAAGGGCTGTTGAGAGTAATACTTTCCAGTCTATTGATTGCTTTGTCGACCTCTCCATTTTGTTCCTCGACAAGAGCAAGTTCGAGGGAAATATTGATTTGACCTGGCTCTAATTCAAGCCCCTTTTTTAATATCTGTTCAGCTGTTTTAATTTCATTGTTGCTCAATGAATCTCTGGCGAGCTGTATTCTTGACGGGAAGAACAATGGGTTAATCGATAAAGCTTTCTTAAACTGATCGATGGATCGTTTAACTTTATTCTGACTTTTATAGATCAGTCCCAGCACATAGGGTGGAGATGGAGAGTCAGGATGTTGGCCGACTAATGTTCTGGCAAATCTTAAAGCTGTTATCGTTTTACCTGAGATCATATTCGTTTGAATGAGACCAAGGCTGATTTCAAGATTACCAATATCACTAAAGCGAGCTTCTTTAAATTCCCTGATTGCAAGCTTGTACTGTTTATTATTCAGGTATGAAGCACCAAGTTGTGCATGAGCATAGGCAGAATCAGGGAACTCTTTTACGGCCTGTTTGAAATAGGTGATAGATTTTTTTTGATCATCCTTAATCGCTTCTGAAATTCCCAGGTTAATATATAGATCTTCATTCCTTAATCCCTGTTTCAGAAAAGGCACCAGAAGTGCACTTGCATCATCGGCATTATTATTTTTAAGGTATAAAGATGCGAGAGTGTTACTTGCATCCAGGTCTGTCTTGTCGATTGCAAGTAGCTGGATTAAATTTTGCTGTGCTGCCGAATGATAGCCCAGCATGATATTGGATTTGGCTAACAAAAATAGTCCCCTGGTATTTCTTTGATCCTTCGCCAGTGCACGGTTTGCAGCTTCAATCGATTGAGAGAAACTACCTTTGTAATAAAAAAGTTCTGACAGATACAAGTTGGCTTCATGATTGTCTGGCAAAACCTCCAGAACTTGTTTAACCAGTTTTTCTCCTTTTAAGATCTCGTCCCTGATCTTGTCAGTAAATTGAGCGTGTTCTGATCTTTTATCAGGGGTGATCAGATATTGATGACCAGGAAGGATTGTATTGAAGTATGCAGGATGAAAAGGATAGCTATGTTTGATCTTTTCTATGATGATTCTTGCCAAACCCATTTGGGCTGTTCTTATTTTTGATGGATTATTTAAAAGATCTGAATAGAATTTTTCTGCTTTTTCGAATTTCCTTAGACCAATAAAAGCGTTTGCTTTGAGAATGTGGAGTTGTGTTGATCTATCTGAATCAATTTGATCAGACTTCTTTAACTTCTGAATTTGAGTGAGTGCTTTTTGATATTGTTGTTGATCCAGACAGGCCCCTACATACATAAGACTAATATCATAATCTTCTACCCCTGCCTGTAGTGCTCGGGAAAGGTACGGCAACATGACTTCACTCTTATTATTGCCAGTTGTGATTTTGTCCAGTAATTTTAATGATGGAATATGTGCAGGTGAACTTTCCAGAGCTTTTTTTAATTCAATGGTGGCCGCCCCACGATAACCCCCGGCAGCATATGCACGAGCCTTTTCTAAATATTTCTCTTCGGGATGACTATTAAACAGACAGCCGGAAAGCAAAGCCGCTAATGTCAGAAAAAGTAAAAGAGTTGAATGACCGGGTTTCATTTCTCGCGTATTTAACAACTGATCTGTAATATCCCTTTATCGGCTTTAAATTCGGTCTCTTTAGACTTAAGGAACCTCTGAATAATTCATGGATAATTTTGTCATGATTAAAATTAGCCAGCTTTTCGTTACGAATCTTGCAAATAGAACCACTATTTGCTGCAATTCGTGCCTTAAGCTGGCTAATTTTTCCTCTTTACAATTCTTACCCAGAATTAATCAGAGGTTCCTAAATAACTACAGGAAAATGAATGTGTACGGTTCCATTACCAGAAAAATCTGCTTATTGTTTATATTGCTGACTTTGCAGCAGAGTCAGGCGTACCCAATCTTTGGGAGTGAGGAAACAGGTATTCGTCGTCTCGAATCTGCCCGGCTGATTCAACAGGGTGAAGTTCGTGGAAGTAAACAGCCTCCTGGTGGGCTGCTATCTCTTGATCAGGTCGATATTAGATTACAGAATTTGAAGGAAATAGAATTGCCTGTAGTCGATGAAGATTTTACACGGAAGATAAGACGATTCTTACGTGGAAGTCGTAGTCGCTATTCTATCTCAGTTCTGGATCTCACCGATCCAGAGAACCCAAGATATGCGGAATATAATGGAAATCACAGGAGAAATCCGGGAAGTGTCGGCAAGATCATTGTTGCAACTGGACTTTTTCAGGCACTGGCCTATGCATATCCTGATGACCTTGAGGCACGGAAACGTGTCTTACATGACACCATAGTGAAGGCTGATCAGTTTATTATTAGCGATCATCATAAAGTTCGTTTCTGGGATCCGGAAAAAAACCGGGTTAGACGTCGTCCATTACGAAAAGGTGATCAGGGAAGTCTATGGGAATACCTGGACTGGATGTTGTCCGCCAGCTCCAATGCAGCCGCGAGTATGGTGATGAAACAGGCGATGTTGCTGAGACATTATGGTAAAGATTATCCTGTTTCAGATGAAATGGCTGATCAGTTTTTCAATGAAACACCTAAAAAAGACTTAAGTGAATTGCTGGCCGAAACCATTCAGGCGCCCCTGATCAGAAATGGTATTGATATCGAAAAACTGCGACAGGGGAGTTTCTTTACCTGGAAGGGTAAACGTCT
>JALSSM010000100.1 GCA_026984275.1 Gammaproteobacteria bacterium | reverse complement strand
AAAACGTTTCACTTGGCTGGCAGCCCGATTAAACCTTGATATTTCTTTTCCAGTTCTTCTTTTGTTTCCTTATGGTCAGGATCGATCAGGATACAGTCCACCGGGCAGACCTCCATGCATTGTGGCGTATCATAATGACCAACACACTCCGTACAGTGATCTGGATCGATCTCATAAAACTCTTCGCCCTGCGTAATTGCACCATTTGGACACTCTGGTTCACAGACATCACAGTTGATACATTCGTCAATGATTTTTAATGCCATAGGAAACTCTGATCAAGCAAATTTTTTGTTCAATGCCGTTAATACATTTGCAGGGACAAATTCCCTGACATCACCATCAAGTTTTGCGATCTCTCTGACCAGGCTGGAAGAAATACAGGTCAGACTTTCGTCAGGCGTCATAAAAATTGTTTCTGCCTGCGGGAAAAGCTTACGATTCATCCCCGCCATCTGAAACTCATATTCAAAATCTGCTCCACTGCGTAAACCCCGAATAATAATTCGTGCTGTATGCTCTCGTGCACTATCCGTCATCAAACGATTAAAAGACACAATACTTACATTGCTTAGATCGTTTAACGCATCTTCCGCCAGATCCATTCTTTGTTTTGTCGTAAACAGCGTTGTCTTTGAAGTACTGTCTGCTACGGCTACGATCACCTGATCAAAGATCTGCGATGCACGTTGAATAATGTCTACGTGACCATTAGTGAGCGGATCAAATGTTCCCGGATAAATTGCTTTTTTACTCATTTGTGTATTTTAACGCACTTTGACAAGAGAGTATCTTAGCTGACCGGCTTTACCCTGTTTTATGATTTCCAGGGTTTCTGGCAGTGACCGTTCTGTCGTCTCTATTTTTTCTTCAATGTAGATGACAGAACCGGATTTTACACAAGTTGATCGCATTAATTTTTCCAATGTCTCCGGAACAAGGTTTTGATCAAACGGTGGATCAAGAAAAATAATATCAAAACTTTGATCAGCTTTTTCCAACCAGTTTAGTGCATTAGCCTGGATGACTTTAATCTTTTCAGTTTTAAGGATCTCAATGGATTGCTGCAAAATTGTATAAGCTTTTTTATTCTGCTCAATCATTACAACATTTGTCGCGCCTCGTGATACGGCTTCAAAACCCAGTGCTCCGGTTCCGGCAAACAGATCTAGACAACGTGCTTGCACAATCGAAAGTTGTAGCCAGTTGAACAGGGTTTCTCGCACTCGATCTGTGGTTGGACGAAGGCCTGGGACATCGGCAACGGGCAGTTTTCGACTGCGCCATTCGCCTGCAATGATACGAACTGCTCCTGGTGCTACTCCTTTTTTCACGAACCTTCTTTATTTTTTTCGACGCTTCCGCCCACAATAACTGTCACCATTTTGTTGGGATCCAGTCGGCGTTTCATCGCTTCCCTGGTCTGATCAATGGTGAGTGATTCAACCTTGCTGATAAAGGTATCCAGATAATCCAGAGGCAGATTATAGAATCCAATCATGGACAGGTATTCAACGATTTTTCTATTATTGTCGATGCGCAACGGGAAACCGCCCGTAATATTTTTGACCGAAGCAGTAAACTCTTTTTCAGTTTGTCCTTCGTTGATGTAACGACTGATCGTTTCTTTCAGGACGTTCAACCCTTCTTCAACTTGATCATTACGGGTTTGCATACCGGACATGAAAGGGCCTTTTTCTCGCATTGGCAGGAAATAACTGTAGACGCTATATGAAAGACCACGCTTTTCTCTGACTTCATCACTGAGTCTTGAAACCAGTCCGCTGCCACCCAGAGAATGATTGCCGACATAGAGCGCATAATAATCTGGATCACCACGTTTCATTCCCGGCTGCCCAACATAAATCGTTGTTTGAGACGACGGATGATAGATACGAACTGTTTTTTCTTCTGTCAGATCCTGTACTTGTGGAAGACAGGGTGCTGCTTTTCCGACAGGTAACTGGCCGATGACTTTTTCAGCGGCCTGTTTTGCCTGTTCTGTATTCAGATCGCCGACGATGGCGACAATGGCATTTTTGGCCGTAAACCATTTTTTATAAAAAGCCGTCAGGTCATCACGAGTAATCTGACTAACGGTCTGTTCATTTCCCTCGCTCGGATGTGCATAAGGATGATCACCATAAACCGCGTTATAAAATGCATCCTGTGCAATGGAAGAGGGCGATTGTTTTTTCTGTTGCAGACCAATCAGGGTTCTTTTTTTCTGACGTTCAAATGCCGCCTGAGGAAAATCCGGTTTTGTGATCACTTTGGCCAGGCCATCCAGTGCCGTTGCAAAATTCTTCTGTTCGGTAATTGTCCGAACCTCGACATAGGCCATGTCGCGCAGCGATCCGCTGCCAATCTGTGCGCCGACATCTTCAAAGTGTTCGCTGATCTGCTCGGCGCTGAGACCATCGGCTCCTTCTGTCAGTAACGCGCTGGTCATGGCAGCAAGTCCCCATTTTTTACCTTCGCGAGCACTGCCCGCATCAAAGACAACTCGAATATCGGCCATGGGTAATTCCGGCGCAGGAACAAAATAGACCATTGCTCCATTACTGGTTTCCCAGGTCTGGATCGCAGGACCGGCCTGTACCGTTATTGATAAACATAAAAGGACTAAAGAGATTATTTTCATTATTGTTTCATTCATGGGTTTTTACTTTAGGTGTTAATTAGAAACGGCGGTTAGTTGTTCTTTCTGTTCGGGAACAGGTTCCAGAATCGCAACGGTCAGATGATCGTCTATCAGATATTTTCTGGCCACAGCCTGAACCTGATCAGCGGTAACAGCCTTGACCTTTTCAACATATTCATCTCGTATATGCCAGCCAAGACCGACCGTTTCCAGAATACCAATGACCATGGCCTGATAATAAACAGAATCTTTTTCATAAATATCACTGGTGATCACCTGTGTTTTGACTCGCTCCATTTCCTTTTCATCAAGCGGTTCATTTTTTACCTTTTCGATCTCTGCACGAATGGCCTTTTCCAGTGTCTCTACGGTCTGACCATGTGCTGGCGCGCCATCGAACAGGAACAGGGTATCGAGCCTCGACATCATGCTATAACCAGCACCGGCGCTGGTCGCAATTTCCTGTCCACGGATCAGATTCTTTGTCAGACGAGAACTGTTGCCACCATCAAGAACACCGGCCAGCACTTCCAGCGCATAAATATCCTGTTCAGGTATTTCTTGTGGATTAGCGTGAGCCTGTAGCAGTGAAGGCACTTTATAACCCATCATAAGATAAGGTACTTTGGCATCATCCTTGATCAGGATCCTTTTTTCTCCACGCTGCTCCACTTCAGGCCGATTCTTGAGTACGGCGAGTTGTTCCGGTTTTAATGGACCAAAATGTTTCAGGGCCAGCTGATAAACCTCTTCAGGGTTAACGTCACCCACCACCACTACCGTGGCATTGTTTGGTGCATACCACATACTGTACCAGTCCCGCATATCCTGTGGTTCATAATGCAGAATATCAGCCATCCAGCCGATCACAGGGTTTCTGTAAGGACTGGTCTGCCAGGCTGTCGCCTGAAAGGTTTCGTAAGCCAGTGACTGCGGATTGTCGTCCGTACGCATTCGGCGTTCTTCGGAAACGACTTTTCGCTCTTTGAGAAATTCTTCATCAGAAATAATCAGGTTACGCATACGATCGGCTTCGAGTTTAAAGCTGACGGGCAGACGGGATTTTTCGAGTTGCTGATAATAAGCTGTATAGTCTCGATTGGTAAAAGCATTTTCACGACCACCATTTTCAGCAATGATGCGTGAAAACTCACCCGACTTCAGCTCATTAGTCCCTTTGAACATCATGTGTTCCAGCATATGGGAGAGTCCGGTAATACCCTCGTGCTCATAACTGGAACCTACCTTGTACCAGACCTGAGTCACCACCACGGGCGATCGGTGATCTTCCTGAACGATCAGTTTCAGTCCATTATCCAGTTTAAACTCATGGGTTTTTTCACTGGCAGCGGAAAGTATCCCCGACTGTCCCAACATGAAAACCGCCAATATAATCTTTATTTTGTGAAACACCGTTTCGCTCTCCTCGTTCGTCTGTTCGGATGGTAGGATAGCGTATTCTTCAATTAAGTTCCCCAATCGGCAGACTATGTTTACATTTGGACGAAAAAAGAAAACTGAAAATCAGAATGCTCAAAAGCCGGATCAGGCTCCGGTAGAAAAGACCGAAGAAAAGAAGGGCTTCTTCAAAGGGCTAAAACAGGGGCTGAGTCGCACCCGTGAAAGTGTCACCGGTGGTATC
>JALSSM010000099.1 GCA_026984275.1 Gammaproteobacteria bacterium | reverse complement strand
TCTTAACAGCAAGGGGAGCGATACCTGTGAGTTCTTGTGTCATTGCATCTCTGGCGACGATGATCCACAGTTCAGTATTGTTCTGAAAGTATTTCCACCAGGTAGAAACCCATTCCCAGGTAAGGAATATAGAATTAGAAGAAGAATCAGATAATAAAGAATTCCATTCATTCTCTAGCTTATAGAACTGAGCAGGCGTTGTTAGTACATCAATTTGTGTAGTAACCGATCGGGTAGCATTAGATGACTCAGGACTTTCAAAATATTGGCCATGAAAGTCAAGGTTATTTTCTAATATCAACTTAGTTTATCCAGCTTCGAGGTTGTGTAGTATGAATTCCATACTGCTAGATAAGCAAAAATAATGCCGAATTACATGACAAAGATGAATCTACACAAATTTCTATATCTGTTTGATAAACGTCTGATTACAGAGTGTTAAATTTTGGCTGGACTGAATGGTGTGATGATCAGCCAGAATACAAAGTTGTATTCCAGGAGGCTGTCGGATTTAGGAAGAATCGCCTACAGTGATGGAAATAAGCCCATTTTTCCGATCTTTTTCGTTAAATAGAACCACTATTCGCCTCAAAATTTAGAAAAACTGGACTCATTTCCCACTCTCCTCGCAACGATCCTCTGAATCCGACGGCCTTCTGGCTGAAAGAGAAAACAGATTGTTCAGTTATTTTTCGGCATCTTTGAGAAATTTAAGAGCCTGTTCTACCCAGTTTTCACGCCGGATTCTACCTGGGAATTTGATAATGGTTTCTTCCAATTTATCAATTTCTTTTTCGGTTAAAGCCGCGATCTGGCTAAAATTGACGATTCCCTGTTCATAAAGTTTCTTTGCCAGAGCCGGACCAATCCCTGAAATCATTTCCAGATTATCTTTCACCCTCTTTTCTGTGGAAGAAGTTGATTTCTTTTGAGCCGTTTTTTTAGTGCTCTGTTTTTTCTTTGTGGTGGTTTTCTTAGCTGATTTCTTTTTAACGGGTTTTGAATTCGTACTGCTACCTGTTGCTTCGTTTAAGTTAAGAAAATCAAACCACTGATGCCAGAGCTCTGCCTGAAGTTCAAGCCAGCCATTCATTGTTTCCTGAATTTTTGACGAGACAGTAAGCAGTTCTTCAGGGCTTAACTCCTCGATATTGATCCTTTTTGTCCAATGCTCCAGCCATTCTGTTTGCGAACTAAGCGATTCTTCAACAGTTGATTTCCAGGCGGAAATATTGTCAAAAAGATCGGCAGAATTGTCCATAGAATTTGCCGTTTCTTCAACCATCTTGAACCAGTATTCCCATAGTTCAGATTGGTTTTCTGACCAGCTTTCCATAGAATCCTGGATCCGCTTGATCATTTCAACTTTGCTGTCATTAGAGACTGCAATGGTGTTGTCCATCTGGCCAACCCATTGCTCAAGCCAGTTCGTTTGTAATTCCATGGACTGTCTGACGGCGGATTGTCCCCATGACATAAAAGTTTGTAAATGGGGTAATTCCCAGGGGTTTAATGCCTGTTTAGGATATTCCATTCCCGGTAGTTTCATCGGCAGGTTATCAAGAAACCGTTGTTGCATTTCCTGCCATTCTTTAAACATCGCATCCCAGTAAGTCATAAGTGAATCCTCAAAAAAATTAAGCGATAGAATAAACTATAGCACAAGAAAATTGTGCAGTGCAACAATTTAATGCAGATTACTATTGGATCAGCGTCGTTGCCAGATAGTTTGAGTATTATCCGCTGCGGGTTGATAGGGGGTACTGAATTCAAAGAATGCTTTCAGGGCATCTTCAATATCCCGATGTTCAGTCAATTTAATCAGATTCACTCCACAGCGTTCAAGGTGAGCAATTTGATCTCTTAAAATATCCCCGATTGCCAGGATATCGCCTTCATATTGATAGGCTTCTCGTAGTAATCGTGCATGAGAAAAACAACGACCATCGACATAGTTTGGAAAGTCCAGAGCGATCAGATCCAGTTTATCCAGATCTGATATGATATTTTCTACAGGTGTTTCTCCATTTAGTATCACTCCCGTTTTTCCGGAACGAGCGAGCAGGGAATCTTTATTTTCCGTATAAAATTCATAAGAAAATATCAGGTTTCCTTCAGGTCTGATCTGATCACTGATTTCCCAGTCTATTTTCTCGATTTGACGGTTATTAATGACTTGCATGGATTAAAGCCTCTGAAGATGAATAGACACGCTCTTTGAATGGTTCGATACCAATTCGATGGCAAGTTTCCAGAAAGGTTTCATCTTCACTTTGCCGTTCATTGAGATAAACATCAAGAATATCTTCAATCGTATTAGCCACTTCATCTTTTGCAATGGCGGGTCCAAGACGTTCGCCTAATTGTGAATCTGTTTCTGCGGTTCCACCAAGCGTAAATTGATAAAATTCGGTGCCTTTTTTATCAACACCTAAGATACCGATATGACCCACATGATGATGGCCACAGGCGTTCATACACCCGGACATTTTTACTTTGATCGGACCCAGATCATGAAGGTAGTCCATATCATCAAACTTTTCGTTGATCTGCTTGGCAATAGAGATCGAGCTGGCATTTGCCAACGAACAAAAATCCAGACCTGGACAGCAGATCATATCGTTTAAGGTACCGATATTGGCCGTGGCCAAAGCCTGATCCTGTAAGCCTTGCCATAAGGTATAGAGATCAGCCTGTCTGACATCAGGGAGAACCAGGTTCTGATCATGGGTTGTGCGAATTTCACCATAGCTATATTTTTCGGCCAGATCAGCCACAGCTTCCATCTGAAGATCAGTAATGTCACCGGGGGGAATACCCGGTGCTTTCAGTGAGACATAGACAGCCCGATATCCGGGTTTTTTGTGAATAACCGTATTTTGTTTTGCCCAGCGATTAAATGCTGAATTATCGTTGAGTTGATCAACAAAACGAGTATCTTCAAATGCATGTTTGTCGTAATCAGGGGAGGTAAAAAAGGCTGAAACTCGATCAATCTCTTTTTGATCGAGGAGCAGGGAAGAGTCTTTAATTCTATCCCATTCTTTTTCTACTTTTTCACGAAATTTGTCGATGCCCAGAGATTTGACCAGCACCTTGATTCGCGCCCGATGGATATTATCCCGACGTCCTTCGAGATTATAGATCCGTAAGATTGCTTCCAGGTAAGACAGAAGATGTTTTTTCTCCAGAAAATCCCTGATCGTGACACCGATAATAGGCATACGACCCAGGCCACCGCCAACCAGAATCTTAAAGCCGGTTTCACCTTTCTCATTCCTGACGATATAAACACCGATATCGTGAAACTTCACTGCAGCCCGATCATTTTCTGCACCTGAAAAAGCGATCTTGAATTTACGTGGTAGCCAGTTAAATTCTGGATGAAAGGTTGACCATTGGCGCACGATTTCACAGTAAGGTCTGGGATCTTCGATCTCGTCCACTGCCACACCTGCCAGGTGATCTGTGGTTGTATTTCGAATACAGTTACCACTGGTCTGGATGGCATGCATCTGTACACTGGCAAGATCAGCTAATATGTCGGGAACGCGCTCCAGCTCAGGCCAGTTATACTGAATATTTTGTCGAGTACTGATATGACCGTAGCCTTTATCATACTCACGGGCAATATGTGCCAGCATGCGCAGCTGTTTTGACGACAGTGTTCCGTAGGGAATAGCGACCCGGAGCATGGGTGCATGAGTCTGGATATACAGGCCATTGCGCAGGCGCAGGTGACGAAATTCTTCATCGGTTAATTCACCAGCAAGGAATCGCCGGGTTTGTTCGCGGTATTGAGCGACACGCTCATCAACCGCTTTCTGGTCATATTGATCGTATTGATACATTTAAGTTATAAAGATTACTAATAATATAAAAAAGATACCAGCAATTACTTATGCTTAAAAGGAATAAATTATGCTATGTATATAACCTAAACACAGGGTGAGGATAACCATCCTGAGTTCAGGTTTTGACATGATGATCTGGAATGATCAAGATCCGAATTTTCCAGATCATCACAGCAGAAAAATCTTTATTTCCAGCACTCAGCTAAGGCTTTAGTCCCGGATTTGCCCTTGACTTCCGTGTTTGTAAGTGTCAGATTTCCACAATTATCTTTCGTCTGATTTGCATCTGCGGTTGCTGTGATCGTAAATGAAGCACCACCACCCGCTGTCACTATTGTAATTGTATAGGCACCACTTTCAGTGGTTAAAGGATTCGGATAACCCAGGTTTACCAGGTTATTGGTAAATTGCATATTGTCAGAATGAAATCGTTG
>JALSSM010000098.1 GCA_026984275.1 Gammaproteobacteria bacterium | reverse complement strand
AACGTGCGGCGCAGGAAATTGAGGATGTGATCGGGATTGACGCCACTGAAGCATTGCATGTCAGTGCGAAATCAGGAATCGGGATTGATGACCTGCTTGAAATGATTGTCGAGAAAATTCCTGCTCCATCGGGCGATCCGGAAGCACCACTTAAAGCACTTATTATCGACTCATGGTTTGATAATTATCTGGGTGTGATCTCTCTGGTACGGGTTGTTGATGGAGTTTTACGTAAAGGAATGAAGATCAAAATGATGTCCACCGGAGGTGACTGGGGGATTGATCGACTTGGGATATTCACACCTAAACGGATGGATCTGACAGAATTAAAAACGGGTGAAGTTGGCTGGGTAGTCGCCGGGATAAAAGAAATTGACGGTGCCCCGGTAGGTGATACGATCACGGATGCAGGCAATCCGGCAGACGAACCACTACCAGGGTTTCAAACGATCAAGCCTAATGTGTTTGCTGGGTTATATCCAATTGATTCAGGTCAATATGAGGATCTTCGAGAAGCACTGGGTAAGTTAAGATTAAACGATGCGGCACTGTTTTACGAACCAGAAGTGTCTGAGGCGCTGGGTTTTGGTTTTCGCTGTGGTTTCCTTGGAATGTTACACATGGAAATTATTCAGGAAAGACTGGAACGTGAATATGGAATGGAATTAATTACGACCGCACCAACGGTTGTGTATCAGGTATTGACCACATCAGGCGAAGAAATCTTTATTGATAATCCAGCGAAATTGCCACCTTCTAATAAGATAGAAGAAATGAGAGAGCCAATGATCCAGGTCGATATTCTGGTTCCACAGGAATTCGTTGGCAATGTGATCACCCTTTGTATAGAGAAACGTGGTACACAGACCAAACTTCAATATCTGGGTAATCAGGTCTCAATTTCCTATGAATTACCCATGAGTGAAATGGTTCTGGACTTTTTTGATCGTCTGAAATCAGTAACACGAGGCTACGCTTCACTGGATTATCATTTTACCCACTATAATCCTGCAAAAATGGTCAAGCTGGATATCATGATCAATGGAGAACAGGTTGATGCCCTGTCTGTCATTGTACATCTGGAGAATGCGCAACGACGTGGCAAGGAACTTGCTGCTAAAATGCGAGAGATCATTCCACGGCAGATGTATGACGTGGCGATTCAGGCAACCATAGGATCAAAGATTATTGCACGGGAAACCGTTAAAGCAATGCGGAAAAATGTCACGGCGAAATGTTATGGTGGAGATATTTCCCGTAAAAGAAAATTACTTGAAAAACAGAAAGCCGGTAAAAAAAGAATGAAACAATTTGGATCAATAGAGATCCCTCAGGAAGCCTTCATGGCCGTATTATCGACAGGAAAATAAAAATATGACGTTTGATTTTTCAGCACTATTAGTATTGCTCACATTTGTTAGTGGTATTATCTGGTTATTCGACCATCTGGTTTTACTACCACGGAGAAAAGAAAGATTGGCTGCACCCGGATCAGATATTGATGACGAGCTGGCCGAAACAATAAAAAAACCACCTGTACTGGTTGATTATGCACGTTCTTTTTTCCCGATATTCCTGATTGTTCTATTACTGCGATCATTTCTGGTAGAACCATTCCGGATACCTTCAAATTCGATGATGCCTACACTGTTAACCGGCGATTTTATTCTGGTTAATAAATATGATTATGGAATTCGTTTGCCCGTGATCAATAAAAAAATATTTTCAATTGGTGATCCTGAACGTGGTGATGTGATGGTGTTCAGATGGCCGGAAGATGATAAAACACCCTTTATCAAAAGAGTCATTGGTGTTCCGGGTGACCATATTACCTATGTTGACAAACAATTAACGATCAACGGCCAAAAGATTGAGCTGGAGAAAATAGGTGTCTATCAGGGAGTTGGTTCAGGTATTGGAATGACCGGGGCTGATATCCTTCAGGAAAACCTTGATCCGGTGGTACATAATATTCTGATTGCACCGGATCGGCAATCAAAAGAAGTAGAAGATTTTGTTGTTCCAGAAGGTGAATATTTTATGATGGGAGATAACCGCGACAACAGTCTGGATAGTCGATTCTGGGGAACAGTACCGGATGAAAATATCATCGGTAGAGCATTCCGCATCTGGATGTATTGGGACACAAAAAGTAAAGGTATGGACTGGAGTCGAATAGGACGTAAAATAGAATAAGTTATTGAGGGAAATAAGTAATGATTAATCGAAAAAGACAGAATGGGATTACATTTCTAGGTTTTTTGTTTGCCTGCTCGCTGGTGATATTTTTTGCCTTTCTTGGGATGCGCCTATGGCCCATTTTAAATGAAAAAATGAAGGTTGATCAGGCCCTGGAAAATATCGCAGCAAGGGAAGATGTTGCAACTTTAAATAAACGAGGGATAGTTAAATATTTACTCAGGCATTTTGAAGTAGAGGATGTCGATCAATTCGAGAGACAGAGTGATGTAAAAGATATTTTCACGGTTAAAAAAATCAAAGGCAAGAAAAAACGTCTGATGCAAATGAAATATGAAATCAGACGTCCTATTCTCACAGACAAACTGGATGTGATTTATAAATATAACAAAAGTATGATTATCGACGGCACAGGTGAGTAAATTTGCCATTTGTCCGAATTCAAGCAGTATTAGGTTATGAGTTCGATGACTTAAGTCTTCTTGAAACAGCATTAACACACAGGAGTGCAGGCAATCCAAACAACGAGCGACTTGAATTTTTGGGTGATGCCGTTCTGAGTGCTATTATCGCGAATGAACTCTATACCAGGTTCCCTGATGGAGATGAAGGGCAGTTAACTCGTCTCCGTTCAACATTAGTAAAAAAAGAATCGCTGGCAAATCTTGCACGAGAACTTGATCTGGGTAGCTACTTGAAATTGGGTGAAGGTGAACTTAAAACAGGTGGCTGGCGTAGATCTTCAATTCTTGAAAATACACTGGAATCAATTATAGGAGCCGTATACCTTGATAGTGATTTCGATCGCTGTCAGGAATTCGTTCAAGTGATTTACAAAAAGTTATTAGATTCTATTTCTCTTGACGATATTCAGAAAGATCCCAAAACAAAATTACAGGAGTATTTACAAGCCAGAAAAATGCCTGTCCCAATTTATGAAGTATTATCAACCACCGGAAAATCACACCAGCAAACTTTCACGGTCAGTTGTTTTTGCAATGAGTTACCAGCCGCACTTCAGGCACAGGGTTCCAGTCGTCGAAAAGCAGAACAGGCTGCTGCACAACAGGTGCTTGAAGTACTTCAGAGTAAAAATACATGATAGAAGTTTCAGATAGATTCGTCTGTGGATCAGTTGCGATTATAGGTCGTCCTAACGTGGGTAAGTCTACTTATCTGAATCACTCGATTGGTCAGAAAATTAGCATTACCTCACGTAAACCTCAAACAACCCGACATCAGATTCTGGGTATTAAGACACAAGAACACTCACAAATTGTCTATGTGGACACACCCGGGTTTCAGGTCAAACCTGATCGTGCATTGAATAGAGGAATGAATAAGGAAGTCATCCATGCAGCAACAGAGGTCGATGTCGTTCTTTTTATGGTTGAAGCAGGTAAGTGGACAGAAGCAGATGAAAATGCATTGACATTGATCAAACGATCGGAAGCAAAAACTATTCTTGTGATCAACAAAATAGATAAAGTTAAAAATAAAGAAAGTCTGTTGCCTTTTATAAAAAAAATTACGGAGATGATGGATTTTGTCGAAGTGGTTCCCGTTGCTGCTTTGAAAGGTGACAACATCAAAATTGTTGAAGATATGATCATAAAGTTATTACCGATTTCCGAACCATGGTTTGCTGAAGATCAGGTCACCGATCGTAGTGTGCGCTTTCTGGCGACAGAAATGATCAGAGAAAAACTGACACGAAAACTGGGTGATGAATTACCCTACCGATTGAGCGTTACGATTGATCAATTTAAAGAAGAAGGCAATCTGATCCATATTCTTGCAACAATATGGGTAGAAACCAGAGGACAGAAAAAAATTGTTATTGGCCATAAAGGATCGTTATTAAAATCAGTGGGTGAAGAGGCACGTCACGACATGCAAAAAATGCTGGATAAAAAAGTCTTTCTTGAAACATGGGTCAAGGTAAAAGAAAAATGGTCAGATAGTGTGAGTGCGCTGAATCAATTTGGCCTGAATGCAGAGTAATGTCGAATAGTCCTGATGCGTGTTGATCTACATCCTTGTTATTTATTACATAAAAAGGCTTATCGGGAAACAAGCTATTTGTTAGAAGTGTTTTCAGAAAATTATGGTCGGATCGGTCTTGTCGCAAAAGGTGCTGCCACCAGGAAATCGCTAAACCGTACACTACAGCCATTTATGCCATTATTAATGTCATGGTCAGGCAGGGGTGAGTTAGGGAATCTCACCAATACCGAGCCAGATGGTGTTCAAATCCTGTTATCAGGTGATAAGTTATTTAGTGGATATTACGTTAACGAATTATTGATACGGTTATTACATAGACATGATCCTCATCAAAAACTCTTTAGAATATATCAATACATACTCAGGGAAATCGCGGATACAACCAATCTGGAATCTGTATTAAGACAATTTGAAAAAAGATTACTTGAAGAACTGGGGTATGGTTTGATTCTTGATCATGAAATAGAATCTGGGAATAAAGTCCTGCCTGAAGGTATCTATGACTATACCGCTGGAATTGGGCCAGTATTAATCAATTCAGCGAAGGTTAAGGTTAATGGCATAAAAGTACAAGGTACGACACTTTTGTCGTTATTGTCGGATCGTGAACTGAAAGAAAAAGATGCACGAAGTGAAGCTAAGCAGTTGATGCGCTATTTACTAACACCACTGTTAGGCGAACGACCGCTACAAAGCAGACGAATTTTTGAAATGATGAAAAGTAAAGAGGTATTACAATGATAAAATTGAAGTATGAATGGTTAGAAACCAGCAAGAGCCAGTTGAAATTCCTGACAATGATGGCTTTAGCTTTGGTTTTAACAGCTTGTTCTAATGATGAAAATGACCAGGCAAAAAAGGCAATAGAAAGTGCTGCCAAGCCTGCCGTTGAGCAGGTGGAAAAGGTAAAGACAGTTACGCCAACGGAAGAAAAAAGAAAATCCACACCCGAATCTGAAACTTCGACTGACAGCACTACTGTGCTGAATGAGCCAACCAAAGAGACGCAAGGTGAAGTAAAGGAAGCTAAAACTACAGAAGCCAGTGCGACATCATCTAAACCTCAGACTCATATTATTAAAGGCGTAGTTACTCAATTCAGGCCATTAGTGACCTTTGCAAAACCCGGGGATACCATCATCTGGGAGGGCATGAATGGCCATGATACAGTTTCAATGAAAGGAATGATTCCTGAAGGTGCCAAACCATGGAAATCAAAGCTGGGCGAAACATTCAGTCTTACTGTTGATAAGGAAGGTGCCTATCTTTTCAAATGCGAACCACATGCATCTCTTGGTATGATGGGAGCTATTATCGTTAATAATGCTGATAATCTTGAGTCTATCAAGGCCGGTGTTGATGCCAGTGGCGAGCCTAAAGGCATGGTTAAACGTGTCATTAGGCATGTAGAAAAGGAGTTAAAGAAAGAGAAGTAATCGGGTGAGTTATATCGTTCAGGATTCATTCATGGAGCTGACGGTATTCTATATTACAAGGTGGTGATATATGTATTGGTCGCTGTGATGTTTTCTTGACATAGCTGCTTTGAAAATACACAATTGGCCGCCAGAAATTATTGGGTATTGGTTTTCCGTGGGTGCTGCCTTACAGGAAGATGTTATGTCAGGCACATGGGTAAGCTGATGAATATATGGAAATACGGATCCAGAATTCCGTAATGAAAATAAAAGTAGGAGAGTCAAATGAGAAAACACGCAATTTTAGGACTTGCTGCCCTTGCTGCAGCTTTTGCAACAAATGTGAATGCAGAGGAACACATTATCAAAGCTGCTGTCACACAATTTAGACCGCTGGTAACCCATGCAAAACCAGGCGATACTATCACATGGCAGAATATGGCAGGTCATGATACAACTTCCATGAATGGTATGATTCCGGAAGGTGCGGAAGCATGGCATTCTAAAATGGGTGAGGTTTTCAGTATTACTCTAGATAAAGAAGGGACCTACCTTTTCAAATGTACTCCACATGCTTCACTTGGAATGATGGGTGCCATTATTGTTGGTGGAAATACTGACAACCTTGAGTCAATCAAAGCGGGTGTCGATGCCAGTGGTGAGCCTAAAGGCATGGTGAAACGTGTTATTAGACATGTAGAAAAAGAATTGGCTAAAAAATAAACCAGTTTCATTAATCTTCAGATTAATAAGCTTTCGGAAGGCAGTATTACATCGTAATACTGCCTTTTTTATATATATACAGGCCATAGTCGGATATTTTCCTGAATCTTATATATTACATACCAAGCCCTAAACACATAAGGTATAGTGACAAACTGCTTAAAATGAATTATTTGGAGAGACAGGTATGAAAAAAATCAAGATAATATTAGTGTTGATCTCACTGATTTCATTGTTGCTTCCAGTATTTGCTAATGCTAAACAGGATCAGGAAAAGCCAACCAGGTTTAAAGTTTGTGCTGATCCATATAGCCTACCCAGTTCAAACAAGAAACAGGAAGGCTATGAAAATAAAATTGCCAAACTGTTTGCTGATGATCTGGGGGTTCCTCTGGAATTTGAGTGGTTTCCACAAAGAATTGGATTTATCCGTAATACATTGAGAAATAATGATACTCCGGATGAAAGCTACAAATGTGATATCGTCATGGGTGTAGTTGAAAACTTTGAACTGGCTGCGACGACCAAACCTTATATGCATTCAACCTGGGCGATGGTTTATATCAAGGGGAGAGGATTGGATGATATTAAATCTCAGGAAGATTTGGCAAATATTTCTCCGGAATTAAAAGAAAAGCTCAGGATCGGCCTTTTTGATCGAAGTCCTGCAGCAGACTGGCTCTATCAATATGGGCTGATGGAATCGGCAACGCCTTACCAGATCATGATGGGTGATGCGCGTTCTTATCCTGGGCAGATCATTGAACAGGATCTGGTTGATGATAAAATCAATATGACTTTTGTCTGGGGTCCGATCGCAGGTTTTTTTGCTAATAAAATAAAGGATCATGAGGTGGTTGTTATCCCATTGAAATCAGAAAGCGGAATTCGATTTAACTATAAAATAGCTATGGCAGTTCGATTTGGTGAAAAAGCCTGGAAGGAACAAATTAACCAATTAATTGACAAACACCAGAAGGAGATTAATAAAATCCTCACAGAATATGGTGTTCCACTTCTGGATTTATAGAAAAGTAAGTTTAATGCTGGATTTAAAAAAAGAGTTATATGAATATCAATATGAAGATAAAAACATTAATCACCCTGTCAATTATGACGTTCATCTTTTCTGGATATGCCCAGAAATCTTTCTCAGAAGAGCAGAAAGAAACAAAAGAATTGACAGAAATAAAGAAGCTTGAACAAAAAGGTATTTCTATCGGTGGTTTGAGCGATGATCCACATCGAAACAGGGAAGATGTGATACTCTCGGAAGCTGAAAAGCTTTTATGGGAAACTGACCAACTTGCTAATGTTGATAAACCCGGTGTCATCCGTTATGAATTTGAGCGTAAAGGAACTATGGACGAAGGTTTTACAGATTCTGTTGAACTGAATATTCTAGAAGTCAAGAAAGACGGTATGAAATCTGCTGCGGTTACTTTTTTTAGTGGCGACAGGAATCAGGATGTACCACCTAACGAGAATACAAACGGCAATCCAGTCTTAGGTGTTTATCTTCAGGGTGATGTTTATGAAATGAACCGCCTGACTGAAGGTAGCTGGCGATATTTCCATAAACGAATCAAATTCGCTTTGGCTGATGATGCCAAAGTTGACCCTGTTACCATTAAAGTTGATGGTAAGGAACTTAAAGCAAAAAAAGTGACCTTTACACCTTATGTCAATGATCCAAAAAGAAAGATGTTTGAGGACTATGCTGACAAAATCTATGAAGTGATTGTTTCTGAAGATATTCCCGGAATGTTGTATAAAATTCATACCATTATCCCCGCTAGCAAGAAGGAAGGTGAGGATGAAAAACCGCTGGTAGAAGAAACGCTCGTTTTTGCAGGTGTTGATTTCGAGTAATTGAATAATTCCGATAAAGAAGCCTGAAATCTGGTCTTTACTGGATCAGATTTCAGGCTGTTTTCTTCTTCATTGTTGTTAACAGACCAGAAAGACAGATCAAACAGGCGCCAAGAATCGAAGCCAAATCAAAAGTTTCCCGCCACTTCAACCAACCAAAGATGGCTGCAAAAATCACATTGGTATAGGCGAATGCACCAATTTTAGCCGCAGGGGCCAGTTTGTAGGCATAGGTCATCAATAACTGAGCTTTGGTCGCGATGAAACCTGCTCCCAGCATTACACCCCAGACTTTCAGACTGGGCATTTCCCAGCTCCAGAACAAAGGTATTGACGAAATAATGGTACTCAGGAAGCTAAAATAAAACACGATCCTGATCGTGGGTTCTGTGCTGGAAAGATTGCGAATACTCACCATTGCAAATGCGACAAAAAAACCAGAAGCAACGCCGACCAGTGCGGCGGGAGTAAATACACCAAAACCAGGTTTGAGGATCAGTAAAACTCCAAGAAACCCAATGATGATTGTTCCAATCATGGATCTGGATGCAGGCTCCCTGAGCCAGATCATTGCAATGATTGCAATAAACAGAGGGGAACTATAGTTGAGTAACACGGCTTCACCAAGCCGGAGATGAGCGATGGCATAGAAAAAACAGTACATCGCTGTTAACCCGGTGATGGTACGAACCAGATGTGCTCCAATACGACGGGTTTTTAAGGTGTCAATTCCGGCATTGTGTACCCAGGGTAATAAAAACAGCAATCCAAAGGCATTTCGTAGAAAAACGACTGTTTCGCTGGAAACAAATTGTGAGGAGTATTTTACACCTGCACTCATTAGTGCAAAAAGCAGGGCAGACAGAATTGAACATAATGCGCCTCGAATGATGTTTGTTTCTGACATAATAACTCTGTTTTAAAGGAGGAATGATTCTACCCGTAATTAAATGAAGTGTTGATCAAAATTTGATCGTATTTAGCCAATGCTTCCTAGAGAATATCATCCTGATTTGGTAAACTACTTTACCCATGATTCTTCTTCATGGGATTCTCCCTGGGACTTTTGCATGACTCGATATATCTTTGTGACTGGTGGTGTGGTTTCTTCTCTTGGAAAAGGAATCGCAGCAGCTTCATTAGGAGCAATTCTTGAAGCGCGTGGGCTTAAAGTCACCATGTTGAAACTGGATCCATATATCAATGTTGATCCTGGCACTATGAGTCCTTTCCAACATGGTGAGGTCTATGTGACAGATGATGGTGCTGAAACTGATCTCGATCTGGGACATTATGAGCGTTTTATCCGAACTCGTACCAGTCAGCGCAGCAACTACACTTGTGGCAAGATCTACGAAACCGTCATTGCAAAAGAACGCCGTGGCGATTATCTTGGCGCGACTGTTCAGGTCATTCCACATATTACAGATGAAATTAAGCGTTGTATTAAGTCTGGTGCAGAAGGTGCGGATATTGCACTTGTCGAAATAGGTGGTACAGTCGGTGATATTGAGTCATTGCCTTTTCTTGAAGCGATCAGACAGATGAGAGTCGAGTTGGGTATTGAGAATGCGATATTCCTGCATCTGACACTGGTTCCCTATATTGCCTCGGCTGGCGAGCTGAAAACCAAGCCAACACAACATTCCGTAAAAGAGTTAAGGTCAATTGGTATTCAGCCTGATATTCTGATCTGTCGATCAGAGCATCCATTACCCGAGAATGAACGTCGCAAAATAGCTTTATTTACTAATGTTGAAGAAAAGGCTGTTATTTCTGCAGTCGATGCAGAGAGTATTTATCAGATTCCGTTACTGCTTCATGAACAGGGGCTGGATTCTATCGTCGTTAAGAAATTTGGTCTGGATTTGGAAGAGGCTGATCTGACTGAATGGCGTAAGGTATATGATTCAATCATCAATGCAAAACAGGAAGTTAATATTGCGATGGTCGGAAAATATATGGAATTGACGGATTCCTATAAATCCTTAAGTGAGGCGCTTTTTCATGCCGGTATGAGAAGTGGTGCTAAAGTCAATATTCATTACATGGATTCAGAATTGATTGAAAAAAATGGTACCGATGCTTTAAAAGACATGGATGCGATCCTGGTACCCGGTGGCTTTGGTGAACGTGGTATTGAGGGCAAAATTCAGACTGTTAGATATGCACGTGAAAACAGGATCCCTTATTTGGGGATCTGTCTGGGGATGCAGGTGGCGGTGATCGAGTATGCCCGTTCCAAAGCGAACCTGCCTGAAGCGCACAGTACAGAATTTCAGCCTTATACATCGACACCTGTTATCGCTCTCGTCACAGAATGGGTACAGTCCGATGGATCGGTACAACGTCGTGATAAAGATTCAGATATGGGTGGGACTATGCGTCTGGGAGCACAGGAATGTCGGCTTGAAAAAGAGAGCAAAGTCCGCGAAATCTATGGTCAGGATCTCATAACTGAACGACATCGACACCGTTTTGAGTTTAATAATAATTATCTTGATGTATTGACAGAAGCAGGACTTGTTATTTCTGGGCGCTCAGCAGATGGTGAACTTGTAGAAATCATAGAATTGCCAGATCATCCCTGGTTTATTGCCAGTCAGTTTCATCCTGAATTTACTTCGACGCCAAGAGATGGACATCCATTATTTTCAAGTTACATAGAGGCCGCTTTAGCAAGGAAAAATGCTGATGAACAGGAGTCACATGCAGCTGTGTGACTTTGAAGTTGGTGGGGATCAGCCTTTTGTCCTGATTGCAGGTCCATGCGTGATTGAAAGTGAATCTTTGGCACTGGATACAGCCGGTATGTTGAAAGCGATCACAGATGAATTACAAATACCCTTTATCTATAAATCTTCTTACGACAAGGCTAACCGCACTTCACATACCAGCTTTCGTGGACCCGGCCTGGAAAAAGGTCTGGCGATTCTGGAAAAGGTTAAACAACAGATCAATGTTCCGGTATTAACTGATGTCCATGAAACATCACCTTTCAAAGAGATAGCCTCTGTCGTGGATGTTATGCAAACGCCAGCTTTTTTGTCCCGACAAACTGATTTTATTCAGAATGTTTGCAGTGCTGGAATACCCGTCAATATCAAAAAAGGCCAGTTTATGGCGCCGGGAGATATGCAATATGTGGTCGAAAAGGCCAAAGCCACCGGTAATGAACAGATCATGGTTTGTGATCGCGGCACCAGTTTTGGTTACAATTACCTGATCTCGGATATGCGTGCGATGCCGATTATGGCAGAAACAACAGGATGCCCTGTAGTGTTCGATGCTACGCATTCCGTACAAATGCCTGGTGGTCAGGGCGGGAGCTCTGGAGGACAGCGTGAATTTGTGCCTGTATTGGCACGTGCGGCAATGGCCGCAGGGATTGCCGGCCTGTTTATGGAAACGCATCCGGATCCGGAAAAGGCATTGAGTGATGGCCCTAATTCATGGCCATTAGGTGAACTTGGATCACTTTTAAAAACCTTAAAATCAATCGATGAAATTGTAAAAAAAACTTAAACACAAGCCTGGATGATGAAGAGCAGGCATAGCGAGGAAATAATATGTCAGAAATAAAAGAAATTCGTGGACGTGAAATTGTTGATTCACGGGGTAATCCAACAGTGCAGGTCGATGTGATCACGGCAACAGGTGTTATGGGCACAGCTGCTGTTCCATCTGGTGCTTCTACTGGTGAACGGGAGGCAATTGAATTACGTGACGGTGATCCAGAGCGTTACCTTGGCCAGGGAGTTTTGAAAGCTGTTGAGAATGTGAACACAACGATTCAGCAAGGACTGAAAGGCAAAGATGTCACTGATCAGGCCGGTATTGATAATTTAATGCTTGAAATGGATGGAACCGAGACAAAAGCTAATCTCGGTGCAAATGCTTTGCTTGGCGTGTCTATGGCAGCGGCGCATGCTGCAGCCAACGAGGCTGGCGTCCCTTTATTTCAATACATGGGTGGTGATGGACCCTTAACTATGCCAGTTCCAATGATGAACATAATTAATGGTGGTTCACATGCGGATAACAGTGTTGATTTTCAGGAGTTCATGATACTGCCGGTAGGAGCCTCAAGCCTGCGTGAAGCGGTGCGTTATGGGGCTGAGGTATTTCATAATCTGAAGAGTATTTTAAGAAAGAAAGGGTTAAGTACCTCCGTTGGTGATGAAGGTGGTTTTGCTCCTGATTTATCGTCAAATGAAGCCGCAGTTGAAGTGATACTGGATGCGATTGATGCTGCAGGATTTATCGCAGGAGAAGATATCTCCATTGGACTGGATGTAGCCAGTTCCGAGTTTTATGGAGACGGAAAATATAATCTGGCCTCAGAAAACAGAAAATTATCTTCAGAAGAGTTAACAGATATGCTTGCTAAGTGGGTCGATAAATATCCAATAATTACCATAGAAGATGCTATGGATGAAAATGACTGGGATGGTTGGAAAGTATTGACTGAACGTCTTGGGAAAAAAGTTCAACTTGTGGGGGATGACTTGTTTGTGACGAATACTAAAATCCTGAAAGAGGGGATTGATAAAAATATTGCTAATTCCATTCTGATCAAGGTGAATCAGATTGGTACTTTATCCGAGACATTAGCTGCAATTGAAATGGCGAAAAAGGCTAATTACACAGCGGTTGTTTCCCACCGTTCTGGCGAGACGGAAGATACCACCATCGCTGATCTTGCGGTTGCAACTTCAACGGGTCAGATCAAGACAGGATCTATGTCTCGATCCGAACGAATTGCAAAGTACAATCGTCTGATTGTGATTGAAGAATTACTGGGTAACAAGGCTTCATATCCCGGAAAGAGTACCTTCTATAATTTGTAAGATAGCAACAAACATCAGGGGTGATCTAAATCGCTCCTGATTATGAGAAATACTGATGCGTTTTGTTTTGAGCCTGCTAATTATTTTATTGTTCTGGTTGCAGTATGAGCTTTGGGTGGGAAAAGGCAGTATTACCGAAGTACGTGAACTCAGAAATGCAATTGAATTGCAGAAACAGCAAAATAAACAAATGAAAGAAAGAAACGAAGCGCTCGTTGCCGAGGTTAAAGACCTTAAATCAGGGCTGGAAGCCATCGAAGAGCTGGCAAGAAGTGAAATGGGAATGATCAAAAAAGGGGAAACTTTTTATCAGATTGTTGATCCTGATATGACTGAATCAGAAAAGAATGTCACTGATAAGGATACAAAGGAATGAAATATTGGGGCGTTATTCCTGCAGCCGGGACAGGCTCCAGAATGGAGGCAGACATTCCCAAGCAATACCTCAAAATTGCAGGCAAGACTATCCTCGAACATACACTGAGTCGTTTTTTTCAACATCCTGATATTACAGGAGTGGTTGTGGCTATTGCAGCAGATGATCCGTATTGGGAACAACTCAATCTCAGTTCTGATCAGTTACTGATAAAGGCACGAGGAGGGGCAGAAAGGTGTCATTCTGTACTTTCTGCACTCAAGGCTCTCGAAAAAGTGGCGGATCAAAAAGACTGGGTGCTGGTACATGATGCAGCAAGGCCTTGTCTGAGAAACGAAGACATCGATAAATTAATTTCAGAAGTTTCAGGACATGAAGTCGGAGGTTTATTAGCTGCTCCAGTTAGGGATACCATGAAGCGTGCCACCGATAATCTGGTAACAGAAACTGTGGATAGAACGGGATTATGGCATGCGTTAACACCGCAGATGTTTCGGCTGTCAGATCTCAAATCAGCTCTGGAAAATACCATACAGAATAAACTGATCGTCACAGATGAAGCTCAGGCAATGGAATTAATGAATAAGAGGCCTTTGCTGATAGAAGGACACGTCGATAATATCAAAATTACCCGACCACAAGATCTGGCGTTAGCAACACATTATCTGGAGAATATGAAATGAGGGCGGGAAAATGAGAATAGGTCAGGGATATGATGCCCACCGATTCAAAGAGGGTGATCATATAATTCTGGGTGGAGTGAGAATTCCTTTTGACAAAGGGATGGCTGCTCATTCTGATGGTGATGTGCTGATCCATGCGATTTGTGATGCCTTATTGGGTGCGGCTGCACTCGGTGATATCGGAAAACATTTCCCGGATACTGATCCAGATTTAAAAGGAGTTGATAGCCGTATTTTACTACGAAAAGTAGCTGAATTACTGACCACAAAGGGATACAAGATCATCAATATTGATGCAACGGTGGTCGCTCAGAAACCAAAAATCTCACCACATATTCCAGAGATGAGAAAAATTCTGGGATCGGATCTAAACCTTAATAATGATGATCTGAACATCAAAGGAACAACAACTGAAAAAATGGGTTTTACCGGCAGGGAAGAGGGGATTGCTTGCTATGCTGCTTGTCTGATCGATTCTATATAACCTTATCCCAGGTTCCGGATTTATAGTCTTTTCAAAATACTGTACTGAAACGATACCTGAATAACGTTAGAACCGAATGATTTAATGCTGTTTATTCACCGATCACTGTTAATGTGAGAAGATCTCTGAACAAAAAAACGATATAGAAATTAGAGAATTAACGATGGCGCAAAAGCAATTAACACATCTTCAACAGCTGGAAGCAGAAAGCATCCATATTATGCGTGAAGTTGCCGCGGAATTTGATAATCCGGTGATGATGTATTCGGTCGGAAAAGATTCTGCGGTCATGTTGCATCTTGCGATGAAAGCTTTCGCGCCGGGGAAACCTCCTTTCCCGTTATTGCATGTCGATACCACCTGGAAGTTTAAGGAGATGATCCGTTTTCGTGATCAACGAGTAAAAGAGCTAGGGCTGGAATTGATCGTTCATAGTAATCAGGAAGGAATTGATGAAGGTATCAATCCCTTTGATCATGCACGCTATACAGACATCATGAAAACGGATGCCCTGAAACAGGCACTGGATAAATATGGTTTCGATGCTGCTTTTGGTGGTGCTCGCAGGGATGAAGAAAAATCGCGGGCAAAAGAACGTGTGTATTCGTTTCGTGACAAAAATCATCGATGGGATCCGAAACAGCAACGTCCTGAATTATGGAATATATATAATAGCAAGGTGAATCAGGGTGAAAGTATCCGTGTGTTCCCATTATCAAACTGGACGGAACTGGATATCTGGCAATATATTTATCTTGAAGATATTCCTATCGTGCCACTTTACTATGCCGCAGAACGCCCAATTGTTGAGCGGAATGGATTAATGATCATGGTTGATGATGATCGGATGCGGCTTGAAGAGGGAGAAGCCCCGCAGATGAAAATGGTGCGGTTCAGAACACTGGGTTGTTATCCATTAACCGGTGCTGTGGAATCTTCTGCTCAGACTTTACCGGAAATTATTCAGGAGATGTTGTTGACAACCACATCTGAACGACAGGGTCGTGCGATTGATCATGATGAGGCAGGCTCGATGGAGAAGAAGAAACAGGAGGGTTATTTCTGATGGATAAGAAGACATTTCATTCAGATCTGATCGCTACTGATATCGAGGCCTATCTCAAGCAGCATGAAAACAAAGAAATTCTGCGTTTTCTGACCTGTGGTAATGTTGATGATGGAAAAAGTACATTGATTGGCCGTTTATTACATGACTCTAAAATGATCTATGAAGATCAACTGGAGGCCGTTACCAAAGACAGTGTCAAGTCCGGAACAACGGGTGAATCTGTTGATCTGGCGCTGCTGGTTGATGGTCTGCAGGCTGAGCGTGAACAGGGCATTACTATCGATGTTGCCTATCGTTATTTCTCGACAACAAAGCGTAAATTCATCATTGCTGATACACCGGGACATGAACAATATACCCGCAATATGGCAACAGGAGCTTCGAACTGCCAGTTAGCCGTTATTCTGATCGATGCACGTTATGGTGTGCAAACACAAACACGCCGCCATAGTTTTATCGCTTCGTTATTAGGTATTAAGCATATTATTGTCGCGATCAATAAAATGGATATCAAGGACTATAGCGAGCAGGTATATAACGATATTCGCAAAGATTTCAGTGAGTTTGCCCGTGAGCTGGAAATGGAAGATGTACATTTCGTACCGCTCTCAGCACTGGTAGGTGATAATGTTGTCAACAAAAGCGAGAACATGCCCTGGTATCAAGGGAAAACGCTGATGGATTTGCTGGAAAATATTGAATTATCATCTGATGTTAATCTTCATGATATGCGTTTTCCTGTGCAATATGTCAATCGTCCCAATCTGGATTTCCGAGGGTATTGTGGAACGCTGGCCTCAGGCATACTTAATTCGGGTGATGAAATTACTGTGCTGCCATCGGGAAGTGAAAGCCGGGTTAAATCTATTATTACTTATGATGGTGAGCTTGTGGAGGCTTCACCCGGTGAAGCGATTACCGTCACTCTGGAAGATGAAATTGATGTTAGCCGTGGCGACATGATTGTACATCGTGATCATCAACCTCATGTCGCCAGTCATTTCAAAGCAACGGTTGTCTGGATGACTGAAAAGCCATTAATACGCGGCAAACAATACAGTTTTAAAGTGGGAGTGAGTGATAGCACGGGCGTTTTGACAGCGATAGACAGCCAGATAGACATCAACACTTTGGCCGAGAGTGATGCAAATGAATTACGTCTTAATGAAATTGGTCAATGCGAATTTTCTTTGAATAAATCAGTTGTCTTCGATGCCTACAAACGAAATCGAAGTACAGGATCATTCATCATCATTGATCGTCTGACGAATGTAACGATTGGTGCAGGCATGATCACAGAAATTGTTGTTAGTTCACAAGCGCGACAAGTCAGCTCTGTAGGACAAATCTCTGATTTTGAAATTGAGTTGAATGCCTTGATCAGAAAACACTTCCCGCATTGGGAGGCGAAGGATCTGAAGAAGCTGTTAAAATAAGCATTTACAAATAATGGATGTCCAATGATATAACGAGAAAGGCTCTTGAACTCATTTCCGGAAATTCATGTGGTTATGATTTACGACTAGAATTTCCAGGAGTATCCCAATTCGAGTGAATTCTGGTACATGCCAATCGAGGCAGGAATTCCAAATGGTGATCGTGAAGTTTTCTGCTCTTCATTGAATGCATGGATATAGGCAAATGACCATTCACCTTTGTTTGAAGGTTTATAGGTAAAACCAAATGTCACATGATGCTTATTTACTGCAGGAGCGATCACGTTGAACAGGATCTGATCATCAGGAATTGGACTATCGTTATAGCTATAGCCCGCCCGTATTGTCCAGTTTTCTTTCCAGTCGTATTTCATTCCTAATCGATAGATGCTGATATCTTTCCAGCCAAATCCCAGACCGTTATCCAGTCCAAGAAGGCCAGAGCCTGGAGGAAATCCCGGGCCAAATGGCGTAGGGATAGGCCCCGCATTGCCAACTGAATTGACACCACTGTAAAAAATTCTTTCATAATCCAGAGCTACAGTCAGTTCCGGTGTTGCATGAAAGGCCATTCCTGCAGAAAGATTAGCGGGTATGTCGAAGTCTCCTTGTCCAGCAAATAGTTCACTATAGTCATCGAATTCAGTCATATAAATCTTACTGGCGGCAGCTGCACCCAGTGTGATCCTGGGATGAACTTGTCCGACCCAACCGACTTTTACTCCCGCTCCGTATGACCATTCATGGCCATTATTCGTCAGTTTTTTAGAAGGAATAAAACCAGGAGTCAGTGATCCTGCTGCTCCTGGGGAACAGGCTGCAGGGTTGTTCATTGCACCCGTTGGTGTAAAGCATTGGAAGTTACCCATCCCATAGGTTTCAAATCGTTGAATACCGATGAGCAGTGAGATGCCAATAGTATGTTTTGGTTGAACCTGAAATGTAATTGTCGGAGCAATAATCAACTGAGCCAGATCGACACCCAAAGTACCTGTGTCAGGAGTACCCGTTGTTGTTCCAGCTGGTACGGTAGCAGCAGCGGCTGGACCACCCATTGCAAAAGCGCCCAGAACAGCTGAGGCCTGATCGTAAAGATTTACATCATAACTCGTATTCATACCGCCATTAGCATAAACAGTCAGACCGGCCCATGTTTTATGATTAATCTGCTTTGTGATCCCAAAATTAGGAATGACAAAAAAATCTCGTTCACTACGGTCACTGACCTTGAAACTGGCACCGACAACAGAAGTGTCGAGTTCTGCTTCACGTATAGGACTGAATAAACGTATAGAAAAATCGCTACGCTCCCCAACGAGTCCCATGCCTGCCGGGTTTTTACTGGCAATCATTGCATCTTGCGGCACTGTGCCACAACAGCTCCTGCCATGCCTGTTGATTTCGGGCCGTAACCGATGCCAAAGTAGCCCGTAGTGGCGAATGTATTTGAGGATACTGCACCGAGCAGGGCAATTGTTAATAATCCATGCTGTAATAATTTGAATTTGTTTTGTTTATTATTGTTGGTCATTTTACCTGAAGGAACCCCGATTCCGGATTTAAGAACCGGAGTAACTTAAGGTTTATTGGCCTGTTCGTACAATATCAGAATAGAATAACCAAATAGTAAAAAAGAATATATGAAGCTTCTATTTACTTTAGTGTCCTTCATAGAGTCTATCAATTGTTTTTTCAAATTTTTCTAAAATCACTTTGCGTTTAGTTTTCAGGGTTGGTGTGATCATGCCATTTTCAACTGTCCATGCTTCCAGGGTACAGGCTGCTCGTCGGACTCTTGCGTAGCCTGGAAAATCTTTGAGTAATTCAGCAAGATGATCTGTCAAAAACTTCTCAACTTTTTCGTCTTCGAGAGGTAAGCCTTCCAGTCCTTCGGCCTTAGCCTGTTTTGCCCATTGATCTGGTTCAAGAACAACGAGTGCTGTTGGGTATGGGCGAGACTCACCAATGACCATGACTTGTTCGAAGCAG
>JALSSM010000097.1 GCA_026984275.1 Gammaproteobacteria bacterium | reverse complement strand
TCAAAAAATAAAGTTCCTGATAAAAAATGAAACTCTGCAGGGCGGCATAGGCGAGATACCGGCACATGAAGCCTGGCCAGAGATCTGGGTGATAAATGACAGTGACGAACAACTGGCGAAAGCCCTGATCGAACAGGCGTTGACTCCTGAAAAATGGCAAAGAGAGTGGCAATGCCCTTCTTGTGGCGAATGGATAGAAAGCCAGTTTACCGAATGCTGGAAATGTAATTCGCCCCGCCCTATGACCTGCTAATAAAATGAAAACTGAAGAACTCTTGCGCTCAAGACGCACCATTAATTCCTTCAAACCAGAAAAGCCACCGGAAAAATTGATCCGAAAAGCTATCGATCTTGCTCGCTGGGCACCGAATCACCATCTCACCGAACCCTGGCGGTTTTATCTGTTAGGTTCAGAAACCTCACAGGCGATCATTGAATTAAATACAGAAATTACCCGTCAAAAGAAAGGCCATACTGCTGCAGAAAAGAAACTAAAAAAATGGTCCGAAATTCCTGGCTGGCTGGTCGTGACTGTGGTGAAATCAGACGATCCACTACAACAACAGGAGGATTATGCGGCCTGTTGTTGCGCCATACACAACCTTTCACTTTTTCTCTGGGATCAAGGAGTAGGGGTGAAATGGACAACTGGAGAGGTCACACGTGACCCAGCATTTTATGATCTTATCTGGGCAGACCCGGAAATTGAAACGGTTGTGGGTTTATTGTGGTATGGCTACCCGAAAGAGATCCCCAATTCTCAAAGAAAACCTATAGAAGAGATTATGATCAGGCTTCCCTGATCAATATCTCCATCCTCTTTTTTATCATTTGATTTAAACCTTGTTTCAGCATTGTGTCTGGATCTCAGAAAAATCTGATATGGCAGTAAAAGCACATAAGTATATGCATGTTTTTTCAATCCTTTGTAGTATTATTATGATCTCGGTAAAAAAATAAAAACATGCGAAAAAAACACTCATCTCTCATTATAACAATGATTCTTTCTTTGTTGCTTATCGGTGCCTGCTCAAACAAAGAAGTAAAACCATCTGCACCCATTGATACAAAAGCTGTCCGACTGGAAAAGCGATCACAGGAAGAAACGCGAAAATATAATTATGCTGCAGCGACTAACGCAGCACACGAGGCTCTGCTACTTTATGCATTGCTGGATGATCAGAAAGGTCAGTTGCGATCCCATATCAACCTGACGCGACTTTATTTATTACAGGGTCAACGTGACACAGCAGAAAAACATCTGCTCAAAGCTCGTTCACTTGCTCAGGAAATGAGCGATCAATCTCAAATGTATCATGTCCATCTGCTCTCGGGGAAATTACATAATGATCAACAGGAATTTCGCCAGGCATTAATCAGCGCCAAGTCATCTTTAGAAAAAGCTGTCGCAGAAACCTACCTTCAGAATTATGACCAAGCCTATGCTTTGGTTGAAAAAGAACAACCGGCTTCAGCTTCCGAAGAAGATGACATGGCTTTTGTATTCTTACAGTATGCTCGCACTGCTGATGATGAAGAAGTCGGAAAAAAAGCCTTAAATTTATTTAAGAAAAATGAGAATACGATTGGAATTTCTGATTCTCTTTTTGTGTTGGGCAACATAACGAGAAAACAGGGCGATAGAACCAAAGCGGAACATTACTTCCGTCGCGCTCTTGAGGTTAATCTTGCCATGGGCGACAAGCATCGTATCAGTGTCATCGTAAAAGAACTGGAAACATTATAATGTTTGTCGCGATCGGCCATGGTATTCGATCGGCTATTCAGGAAATTTTTGATTTATTTGCACTGATCTATATTTCTCTTAAATCCAGTTTCGGAATTCTAAGCCCTTCACGTCGCTCAATCTTTATGTCAATTTTTATTCGCCATCTTTATCAGGCGGGTGTTAAAACAATCTATGTCAATACGGTCATATCAATTCTTCTTGGTGCATTACTGGTCTCACAATTACAAACCGTTGCACATGGGAAAAATTTCGTTGATGCCTATGCCTGGATGTATGTCATCTTTATTGTCAGAGAACTGGCTCCATTGATTTGTGGAATTATTTTGATCGGTCGGTCGGCCAGTGCGATAACAGCAGAAATCAGTTATCTGAAGATTGCTGATGAATTTGGAGTATTAAAAGGTCTGGGTGTTGATCCGGTTTTTATTTTTCTCGTTCCAGTATTTTTAGCCTTTCCTCTGGTGCTGGTTCTGATGCTGATTTATTTTGATACTTTCAGTATCATTGCCGGCTATGTGATGGTTTCATGGATTGATCCAAATCATAATAATTTTATTGATTTTGTAACCGCCATTGTCACCAAGATCACATTCACCGAGGCAATGGTTACTCTTTTAAAAGGTATCATTGGAGGCTTGTTCATCGGTGTAATTTCTATCTATTTTGGTTCAAAGGCCGGGAGTAAATTTTCCGATATGTCACGAGCGATCGCCAATGCAACAACATCCCAATTGATCACTTTTTTCCTGATTAATGTTTTACTTTCTGTTATTGCTTATGGCTAACAAAGAACTGATCCTCGCCATCAGAAACCTTGAAATAACTTTTCCCGGCAGAACATTATTTAAGGATGTACATCTGGATGTCTTCAAAAATGATTTCATTGTGATCACAACGGGAGTCATGGACGGCGCGACCACGTTTATGAAATCTTTATTAGGCCTGGTTGAACATGCTCAGGGGGAAATTATTTTTGATGGTGATGATATTCTCAGATCAGGAAATCATAAAAAACGGCTTAATGCCCGGAAAAAAATTGGACTGGTTTATGAAGCCCACGGTTTGATCAGTATTATGAATGTGTATCAGAATATTGCACTGCCGCTTTCGTATCATACGAATTTGAAAGAGCGCCAAATAAAGGAACGAATTAACAAAGTTGCTAAAGATTTACAAATTTCAGACTTGCTCTCTCTGGAACCAAATGAACTGAACGATACCCAGACCAGAATTGTCAATCTTGCCCGTGCTCTTGTCATAGAACCACGTGTCTTATTGATAGATGAACTGGAGGGGGGCATGTCAGATCAAATCGTGGATTATATGATTGATGTTATTCAGAATTATCAAAGGCAATTAAATTTTGGTTTGATTATGACAACGCTTGATAGAACCATAGACTTCGCCACATTGCATTACAAAATAAAGGACAACAATCTTGTCGAGGTATAAGCATGTCTGATCGAAATCAGGGTATAGAAGTACGGCATATCGACCGGATAGTCGGCGTGTTTATTGTTGGTGCAATCTTCATCGCGCTGGGCAGCTGGTTCCTGCGTTTGCAGGGGCTGGGTGAGTTGGAAGAAAAAATACCTTTTTATACTATTGTTTCTGAATCGTTTGGGCTGGCCTCGGATGGTGAAATTGATCTGGCAGGGATCACGATCGGTACGATTAAGAATGTGGCTTTGCAGGATGATGGACAGGTCAGAGTCGATATGGAATTCTTTAGTAAGTATAAAAAATTTCTAACAGTCGGTAGCCAACTTGAAGTGGAACCAACCATCGGAGTGCAATCAATACTCGGTGGTGGTGGATTGATTTTTAATTACAACCCTGGAGAAACAACTTTACTGAAACCAGGCACTTTATTAAGAGTCATTGAACCTGTTGACTTCGCCGCACAGATTGAAGCCTTCGATCTACCTGGGCTGGCAGATCAGGTTAAATCTATCGTCAATAATGTAGAAGAAATTACCCACCATTTAAAGGAAGATCAGGGTGCCTTATTCGCAACTCTGGATAATATCAACGATATGACAGCCGATCTGTCCAGGAGCACGGATGCAATTCCCGCCCTGATGAAAGATTTCCAACAACAGATCCCCCGCATTTTAAACAGCGTTGAAGAAAATCTTGGTGGCCTGCAAACAGCGATGGGATCTGTTACAGGTGTTCTCACCAGTTCCGAAGGTAATATTAAATCTCTGATCAGTAATGCCTCCAGTGCGACCGATCAGTTAAATAAAGCCGCGACAGATCTGAACAAACTTCTGATAGAACTGGACAGCATCTTAAAAGACGTCGGTGCCAGCACAGAGAAACTTCCCGGCGTCCTGTCTCGTAGCGAAGACCTGCTCGATAACTCAGTCGAGCTGACAGAAAAGCTTAAAAATCACTGGTTACTTGGTGGACAAGGAGGAGATGAAGCGCCCAAACAATGGCCTTCTATCCATTCGATTGGAGAGTCACCTTATGATGAAGTGATTAAATAATCATCATCAATGGCCACACCCGGGAAATTCTCTAATGCCAAATTTAAAAGATCCTCGCT
>JALSSM010000096.1 GCA_026984275.1 Gammaproteobacteria bacterium | reverse complement strand
GCGTTAGCACGAGATTCACTAAGCCACTGATTATGGGCTTTGGTTCCTCTTGCATCCGTGTGCCCATCAACTTCTATACTGGAATTTGGACATTCTTTTGCAATCTCTACTAACTTGTCCAGCAGTTCATAGCTCTCTGGTTTTATGATCGCTTTATTGGTATCAAAATGAATACGATCTTTCTTGAGAAGATCATTAAATTTCTGCTGGCAGGATACACTTGCTGCTGGTTTGACTTTGTCTACCGAAGCAGGATCTGGCATTCTCATTGCCGGAGGACCATCCAGCGGTTGCGGCCCCTTAACTTCATAAGTCGGCACTGGCTCAGGCTCATTGGCACTGATGTCATAGCTGCCAGTGAAATTACTGCTGATCCCCCCTGTAATTTCACTTTTCACCTGATCGGCAATTCTTGGTCTTGATGCAAAACCCGTGACTGTCAGATGATTATCAACCAGTGTAGCCTTCCCTGATTCAAGTGCGCCCAGATTGATTAGAGCAACCTCTACCGTAGTGTGCCACCCTTGTGGGGCTCCATAAGCAATTGTCATCTGGTCAACAACATTATTGGCACCAAATTGCTCTTTAGCCCGGTTGATCAGCCATAAACGGGAAGATTCATCAGCAACCAGCCCCGCCAGAACGACTTTACCTTCCTTAAAGGTTATTTCGGTGTGATAGGGACTTGGGGTGACAGGAAATAATGCTGCAGGCTGAGTATCCAGTGGTTGTGGTTCTTTAACCTCAAAATGTGGAACAGGTTCAGGTTCCGGTTTCGATTCAGGCGTATTAACAACCGCTGGTGCAGGTTCAGGTACTGCCTGAGCCAATGTCAGTTGATTATCTACTGTACGAACACCATCAACCTCTCGTGCAAGTTCACCCGCTCTTTCTCTGGCCGCCTCATCAGGCGCGATTCCGGTGAGGATCAGGTCACGTCCATCAATCGCCACTTTCGCAAAGCTTCTATTGTCATCATCGAGAGCCTGTTGAGTTCGTGTAACCAGATCGTCCTCAATAACAGGACCGTGTTTGTTAATACAGAAAAAAGCCAGAATGGCCAAAGCAATCAAGCCGAGCAAAATAATGAGTAGTCTGCCCATTTAATCCCCCTGAGGATCCATGAAACGATTATTATTGTTAAATTAGACTAGCAGTTAGCATGCTAGTCTAATTGATATTCCTTTGTTTCTTCTTGATTGATATTGCCTTCTTTCCAGAGGCTTATCAAGTTTTTTATGTGAGGGTTTAATTATTTGTTAACAGTGAACACCTTTGAGAATTTACGACCTTTAGAATCCTCCATTTCAGCCTTCAATTCACCACCTTCCTCTGGATTAAAAAAGAAACGAAAACTAGGATCCTGACTGATCGATATATCTGTTTCTGCAGTCATGATATGTGCACCGTTAAAACTGATCATGACTTTTGTAACATAATCCGGAGGAATAATTGATCGGGTACGTTGATCCAGTTGTAAACCGTTAACATTAGGATGTCTGATCCGCAACTGACCTAAAACCCCTCCGTCTTTCTCAGAATTGACTGATCGAAACTTCATTTCACCAATATGTTTTTTTGCAGCCTGAAGTTCCAGAAAAGGGGGCGGTAATGAACAACCACCACTGGCCCGGATGAATTTTGTATTCATATATAACTCTCCAGTATTCATTTCAGCCACCGCACGAACATTTGTATATTGATCAATACGGATCCTCATAGCCAAATCTGCCCGGCCCATTGCCGGTGTCAACCTGAATGTTCCCGCGAGTGGCTCCGGATTATTATCCGCGAACAAATACATCGTCTTAATATAGTGATCTTCAGTTTGAGGGATCTGAGCATTAATACTGACAGGTACAACACTCGCATCTTCAGCCCGATAGGGAACAGTTAGCTTAACGACAGATTCACCTTCCTCGATTGGCCTGTCCTGGAAGTATTTCTGGCGAATAAATGCAGACCAGACATCAATTGTCGACTGTTCGATTTCAGATTGTTCAGCTGCAAATGAAACAACCGGAAAAAGGGTTAGTAAAAACAACAGGTTCAATATAGTTATCCGTAACCGATCCATCGTTCAAGCCTCTACATTATCAGCAATTTCAAGAGTATGGCTCATTTAAATCAGAGGATAAATAGTTCGAAAGATATATTCCCTTTGAAATTATGATGTGGGAAATTTTTAGATTAAGAACTAGGGAAGCAAGATTAATTGCTTCCCTGGTGAAAAATCAGGCATTTCTTAATTCTTCTTCTGTCATGTGATGCTTGTGACTCACCGGTCGCATTAATAGATTTGCAATCAAAGCGATAAACAACAATCCTGCCATCAAATACATGGTTTGATTATATAAGCTAGGTGTTGGATCAATGGTTCCTTCTGGCGAAATCTCCATCAATTTGGAAATAGTCACTGTTTTTGCTTCGACCAGTTTATCAAGCTGTTCAACTCCTGCGCCAAACGTTTTTTGAAAAACAGCCGGATCTATCTTGTCTACCAGTCCCTGGATTGCTTTAGTCACGGAATTTTCACGCAGTGAGGTAATGGCAAGTGGGCCTAAAACACCCGCTGTACTCCAGGCGGTTAATAATCGACCATGAATACCACCGACATATTTGGTTCCAAAAATATCAGCCAGATAAGCTGGAATAGTTGCGAACCCCCCACCATACATGGTGAAGATGATCATCGTTGCAGCGTAGAAAAGAACCAGCCACTTGACAGCTGGGTCAACACTAACCTGTTGAGCAATATAGGGGATTGACAAATAGAGTAAAATGCCAAATGCAAAAAAGATAAAATAGGTTGTTTTTCTACCTATAAAATCTGAAATACTTGCCCAGAAAAAACGCCCGATCATGTTAAACAGACTCAGCATCAAGACATAAGTAGCTGCAAACTCAATATCAACGATATCGGGTAAAGTTGATCCAAATATCTCTGTAACCATTGTTTTGGCAACAGCTATTACACCTATGCCTGCAGTAACATTAAGACACAGCATCAGCCACAATTGGTAAAATTGTGGTGTTTTGAGAGCTTGATCTATATCTACATGGTGTTGCGTGATCATGCCATGTTTTTCGGTTTCTTTGGGCGGCTCCCAACCTTCCGGTTTCCAGTCATCAGCAGGTACACGATATGAAAAAGACGAGATCAACATGACTACAAAATATACAGCACCCAATGTAAAAAATGTTTGTGCAACACCAACCGTGCCCGTACCCGCCAGATAAACTCCCTCAGGTCCAGGAACCAACATGCCTGCTACATCATTGGCACCAACCACAACAACCTCTTTTAATTGACCTCCAATTTCAGTCATACGACGTCCAGCGTCCGTAACGAGATTAACGCTATCCATCGTTCCAAGGTACTCTGGTGCCTTATAATAAGAACGTAGAATTGGACCTATCAGAAATTTTGCCAGCATGGCGCCACCACCAAAACCCATAATAGCAATTCCTGTTGCCATCCCTCGATGATCCGGAAACCAGCGAATCAAAGTGCTAACGGGTGAAACATAACCAAGTCCCAGACCACAACCACCTAACACACCATAACCCAGGTAAAGCAACCAGAGATGTCCTGTGAGGATCCCAAAACCTCCAATCATAAAACCTCCGCCCCAACAAAAGGCGGCGACCGTACCTACTTTACGTGGGCCAACTTCTTCTAACCATTTACCGGCGATCGCTGCTGATAAACCAAGAAAGACAATTGCAACCGTAAAAATCCAGACAACACTCTTTAAAGTCCAGTCATCTGCGGCACTGGTAACAACACCAATACGCTTTATTAATGCGGGGTTAAACAGACTCCAGGCATAAACCGAGCCGATACAGAGATGGATCCCCAATGCTGCTGGTGCGATCAACCAGCGATTAAACCCGGGTTTTGCGACAATGCGCTCTTTTGAAAGTAGGCCAGCCATCTTTTGAGCTCCTTGGTAGTTATTCTTATAATCTTTAAGGACGAACTTTTACAGCTATCAGATTGACGAATCATGGTGATGATGTCAAGCGTGAGATTCACAGCTAAGGTATAATAGAATGATGAGAAATTATTCTGACGAGCCATTGATTGATTCATACGGACGAACGGTGTCTTATGTTCGCTTATCTGTCACTGATCGTTGTGATTTTCGCTGCGTTTATTGTATGAGTGAAGACATGATCTTTGTTCCCAGAGCTCAGGTTCTGACGCTCGAAGAACTGGGGCTGATCGCACGTGCTTTTTCAGAACTCCAGGTCTCAAAGATCCGGATCACTGGCGGTGAACCACTGGTCAGAAAGAATGTGCAACAACTTTTCAATGAAGTTGGTGCCCTACCCGGCGTTGAG
>JALSSM010000095.1 GCA_026984275.1 Gammaproteobacteria bacterium | reverse complement strand
GATCGATTATGTCGAAGTCAGATTGCCTTTGACTGACCGACAACTGGCATTTGTTGATTTACCAGAAAGTTTTCGTGGTGAGATGACAAATAAAAAAGGGCCAGTGGTTGAGCTGTCAGCAAACCTGGGGGGTAAGACTTATATCTGGGAGGGACGCGTTGTCCGTACAGAAGGCACCATTGATACGCGTAGTCGGCAGTTATTTGTCATTGCCCAGGTTGATAACCCTTATGCGAAAGATCAAAGTGGGCGACCACCGTTAAAGATTGGCCAGTTCGTTCGTGCGAAAATTAAAGGGCGACAAATGGATAATGTTTTCGTATTACCCCGCTCGCTGTTAGTGGAAACTGATTCCGTACTGTTGGCTGATAAGGACAACCGTGTTCAATATCAGCCAGTAGAAATTATCTGGGAAGATGCTGAAGATGTTGTGATTCGTTCAGGGCTTAATCCTGGTGATCGAATTATTGCGACACCGATGCCCTATGCGACTGAGGGAGCCGAGATCAAAGTCACAGGTGAAGTCGAACGAGACACAAAACAGATCTCACTGAGGACAGATTGATATGCATCGCATGATCGACTGGTTTGCTCGTAATGAGGTCGCTGCAAACCTGTTGATGCTCATTATCCTCGCACTGGGTGGCTGGAGTGTTGCTAACCGGATACCACTGGAAGTCTTTCCGGCTTTTGAACTCGATGTTGTCAATGTCGCTATCACTTATCGTGGCGCAACACCAACCGAGGTAGAAGAAGCCGTTGTTCTCAGAGTTGAGGAAGCTATCGCTGATCTGGAAGGGATTAAACAGATCAAGTCTTTCGCCTACGAAGGTGCAGGTCGCGTCAGTATCGAAGTTGAAAAAGGTTTCGAACCGCGGGAAATGCTGGACGACATCAAGAACCGTGTCGATGCGATTATCGGTTTTCCGGTTGATGTCGAGAAACCCATTTACAGTATTCAATCACGGGTTCGGGAAGTGATCCGAGTTGCAGTTTCTGCAGATTTACCCGAGAAAAAACTGCGCCAGCTGGGAGAGCAGGTACGAGATGATATAGCCGCTTTGTCTGAAGTGTCACTGGTTGAGTTACAGGGGATTCGTGCTTATGAGATGGCCATTGAAGTCAGCGAAAACACACTTGATCGTTATGGCCTGACTTTTGATCAGTTGGTGCAGGCTGTGCGCCGAAGCTCGCTTGATCAACCGGCTGGATCGATTAAAACCACGGCTGGAGAAATACTTCTACGTACCAAGGGACAGGCATACACGGCTGAGGATTTTGCCAAAATAAGCGTGATCAATCGTGATGATGGCACACAGGTAACTCTGGGTGAGATCGCTAATATACGTGATGGCTTTGAAGAAGAAGCCAAACACACTTTATATAATGGTCAACCAGCCGTGATGATCGATGTTTTCCGTACTGGCCAGCAAAGCGCCATTGAAGTTGCGGCAGCCGTGCGTAATTATGTCGCCGAAAAAAATCATCGTCTGCCGCGAGGTGTCACCTTGTCCTACTGGCGTGATCGATCACAGGTCGTTAAGCAGCGTCTGAATACCTTGTTGAAAAGTGCCTGGCAAGGTGGCCTGCTGGTCTTTTTGTGTCTGACACTTTTTTTGCGACTATCTATTGCACTTTGGGTATGTGTGGGTATTCCCATCAGCTTCATGGGAGCATTAGCATTGATGCCCGAAATGGGCACGACATTAAACCTGATCAGCCTGTTTGCCTTTATCCTCGTGTTGGGGATTGTTGTTGATGATGCGATTATCACTGGTGAAAATATTTATTCTCATATGAAGCGAGGCGGCCGGGGAGTGGAAGCCGCGATCCGGGGAGCGCAAGAAGTATCTGTGCCAGTAACATTTGGTCTGCTGACCACATTGGCCGCTTTTTCACCATTATTTATGGTGGAAGGTGTGCGAGGGAAGATCTTTGCACAAATTCCGATGATCGTAATCCCGGTGCTGATCTTCTCATGGATAGAGTCAAAACTGATCCTTCCAGCACATCTCAGTCATATCAAAATCCGGCCTGTTGATCAGACCGGTTTTTTGACACGTATGCAGGAGTCCGTTGCTGATGGTCTGGAACGGGTGATGTCATTCTTTTATCGCCCATTACTCAAGGTCGCTCTGACTTATCGTTATCTGACCGTCGCGGTGTTTATCGCCGTCTCGGCAGTGATCCTGAGTTTTGTACTGAGCGGGCGTTATGGGTACACCTATTTCCCAAAAGTGCAGAGTGAGATCGTACGCGGCACATTAGTAATGCAGACCGGAACCAGTGAAGAAATTACTGCGGGTTATATACAGAAAATGCAAGTTACCGCTGAAGCGTTGCGGGAAAAATATACTGATCCCGCCACGGGTCAATCGGTGATCAAAAATATCATGACCAGTATCGGCTGGAGTTCTTCCGGGAATTTTGGTGGCGGTGGTCCTGGTAAGGGTAGTCCGGAATTAGGGCAAGTCAGTATGGAGTTGGTCTCGCCAGAAGAGCGGACAGTGTCGATAGCGACTTTTGATCTGGTTGATGAATGGCGTAAGGCCATTGGGCCAATACCGGGTGTCAAGGATCTGCATTTCCGAGCAGAGCTGGGCCATGCTGGATCGCCCATCGATGTGCAATTAACGGGTGATGATTACAAAACATTGAAAGTTGCAATTGCAGAAATACGGCAACGTCTAACTGAGTATCCCGGAGTTTTTGATATTCAGGATACGCTTGAGGATGGCAAGCTGGAAATTGAACTCAAGATCCGTCCTGAAGGTGAGTTGCTTGGTATTTCTTCTTCCGATCTTGGTCGACAGGTGAGGCAGGCATTTTTTGGAGCTGAGGCTCAGCGAGTTCAACGAGGACGGGATGATGTACGCGTCATGATCAAATATCCACTGGAAGAACGCCGATCGATCGGCAATCTCGACAAGATGCGTATTCGTACCTCAGATGGTAGTGAAGTACCGATTGGAAATGTGACAGAAATAAAAACCGGGCTAGGTTATGCCACTATCACCCGTGTTGATCGGCACCGGGCAGTGGATGTTCTCGCTGATATAGATAAGGAACAGGTTGATATCAACAAAATCACGGCTGATCTGACAAAGTTATTAGAAGATGTAACACGACGTTATCCCAATATTCGATACACCTTCGAGGGTGAGCAGCGTGAACAACGTGAGTCATTCGGCAGTCTTATAGTCGGTAGTCTATTTGTGTTGTTCTGTATTTATACTTTGTTGGCCATTCCTTTGCGATCCTATTCACAACCCGTTGTCATTATGTTGGTTATTCCTTTCAGTCTGGTTGGGGCCATTCTGGGTCATATGCTGCTCGGTATGAACCTGAGTATTATGAGTATCATGGGATGTCTGGCGCTGGCCGGTGTTGTAGTCAACGATTCACTGGTGCTGGTGGACTGGATCAACCGGCGCCGTGCAGAAGGAATGAAAGTATTCGAAGCTGTCAGAACCGCTGGCAGTGCTCGTTTTCGCCCAATACTGCTAACCTCGATCACAACCTTCGCTGGTCTTGCACCACTGATCTGGGAAAAAAGTACTCAGGCACAATTTCTGATCCCGATGGCTGTATCTCTTGGATTCGGGATTTTATATGCGACGTTGCTTAGCCTGATCCTGGTTCCGGCGGGTTACTTAATTCTGAATGATTTGAAGAAACTCTTCGGCCAGAAAGATCAGATTGGCAATAAAGATCTAACGGAACAAGAAGCTGTTATCTGACCTGAACTCGGGATAAGGATGGCTATCCTTATCCCGAGTTCAGGTTATGTTTTAAGGGAGCTTACCTTTATCTGCCTGAAGTATCCCTTCAATCGAAAATTCGAGAAAAAGATCTTCAGAATGAGGGCCCAGTTTCGCCATTCCTTCTAATCCATAATCAGCGGGTTTAATGGTCGTTGTGCCATAGAAGCCACGACGATAACCGCCCCAGGGATCTCTGCCATGACCAACATGTTCTACATCGATGCTGATGTTCTTCGTTACACCATGCAGTGTGAAATCACCTTTTAGGATGGCTTTACCATCACCTGTTTCCTCAAAAGAAGTCGAGTCAAAGGTTGCCACTGGATATTTTTTTACATCGAGGTATTTATCGCCACGCAGGTGTTTGTCACGCTTGGCATGGTTAGAATCAAGACTGCTGACATCGATCTCAATATTGATCTTTGAAGCAGCAGGGTTTGTTTCATCATAACTGAAATCTCCTGAAAACTTTTTGAATTGTCCATAGAGCCAGCTAAAGCCGAGGTGTTTAATTTTGAACTGAATAAAGGCGTGAGTACCTTCAGTATCAATAATATAATCCTCTGCCTGTGCAGAACTAATGAT
>JALSSM010000094.1 GCA_026984275.1 Gammaproteobacteria bacterium | reverse complement strand
GACGCTCGAAGAACTAGGGCTGATCGCACGTGCTTTTTCAGAACTCCAGGTCTCAAAGATCCGGATCACTGGCGGTGAACCACTGGTCAGAAAGAATGTGCAACAACTTTTCAATGAAGTTGGTGCCCTACCCGGCGTTGAGGAGCTGGTTCTGACAACCAATGGCTCACAGTTACCACGTATGGCCGCTGATCTGAAAGCGGCTGGTGTCAGGCGGATAAATATCAGCCTCGACACACTGAAAGCTGATAAATTCAAACAACTCACTCGTACGGGAGATCTCAGTAAAGTCCTGGCGGGAATTGATGCCGCCATCAAGGTTCAGTTTGAAAAAATTAAAATCAATGCCGTCATTCTTAAAAATCGAAATGATGACGAAGTCACTGATCTGGTCAATTTTGCCATCGACCGTGATCTGGATATCAGTTTTATCGAAGAAATGCCACTTGGTGAAGTCAGCAACCGGAATCGTCAGGAAGGCTACTATTCCAGTGATGAGATAAAATCGGATCTGGCGCAATCGTTTGAACTTGTAGACACCACAGAAACAACCGGTGGTCCTTCCCGTTATGTCAAAATTCATGGAACGAATACTCGTGTTGGTTTTATTTCACCACACAGTCATAACTTTTGCGCAACCTGCAATCGGGTACGTGTCACAGCTGAAGGTCTCCTCCTTCTCTGCCTTGGCCAGGAGCACTCAGTCGATCTCAGAAAAGTCATCCGCTCTAACCCTGGAGATCTGGACAAATTAAAACAGGTCATTCGGGATGCAATGTCCATCAAACCAGAAGGTCATGATTTTGATCTGAGTGTTAAACCCATTATTTTCAGGCACATGAACAGCACTGGTGGTTAACACTAAACCCTTTTATCGTCCTGAACTCACCCAATCAGGACTGGCTCCGACCTGTTCTGTCATTGCCCATGATGAATACGGGAATGAACGTGAAACCCAGATAGCGGGCGAATTACCACTCACCATTTACCTTGATCGCAGAGAGATCGTTACCCTGATGACACTTGGAGGTCACCCGGAGGCATTGGTATTGGGCTTCCTGAAAAATCAGCGCCTGGTAAAAAATATCGAGGATATTAAAGCCGTTCAGGTGGATTGGGAAACCAGCGCTGTCGCCGTCACCACCAATAACCCGGTTGCTGATCTTGAAAAAAGACTCGAAAAAAGAACAGTGACGACTGGCTGCGGTCAGGGAACGGTGTTTGGTGACATTATGGCTGGACTGGATGCGATCAAGTTGAAACATACTCCTCTAAGACAATCGACACTATATAACCTTTTATATAATCTGCGGGAATATAATGATGTCTATAAATCGGCGGGGGCAGTTCATGGATGTGCACTCTGTGAGGATGACAGTATTCTGACATTTGTTGAAGACGTTGGACGCCATAATGCCGTGGATGCTATTGCCGGAATGATGTGGCTTGACCAAGTCTCCGGTGACAACAAAATATTTTATACCACCGGCAGACTCACCTCAGAGATGGTGATCAAAGTTTCACAGATGGGTATCTCTGTCCTGTTATCTCGATCAGGAATTACACAGATGGGTCTGGAACTGGCCCAGAAAACAGGCGTTACAATGATTGCTCGTGCCAAAGGCAGACATTTCCTCGTTTTTAATGGACAGGAGCTTATTGTTTATGACGCACCCCCACAAAAACGATCATGATCAGTTTTCACGGTTAACAACGGAATGGATCACTCTTTCATTTTCAAAATAGACAGTAATATCAGCATATACCCATCTGGTTATGGGAGGTGTCCCAATAGCAGAATATTTTTTTACCGGTCTGCCATATTCTCTTTCTACTTCAGCCATTAAAACTCCACGATCAGGACGGGGAATAGCAGAATTTTTCTCGATTGACTGAATCAATAAAGTGTCTGCTGACACACCCCCTGTTTGTATAGCCAAAAATACAATCACAAATATATTTCGTATCTGTTTCACTTTTTTAATTCCTGTATTAAACATTACTGAAGGTATAGCCATGAAAGAAACATGCCAATTTTTGCCTTTACTGAATAAGAGTTAATTTATGAGTGTTTTTCATGCGGAAGATACAGGCATAGTTGAATCGTAAAAGCGGGGGGAACCTAGTGAAAAAAATAGCTGAAAGATGATGTCTATACGACCTTCAGAGAAATCTAAACCGCCATTCCAGTACATCAATGACTGTTAAATTCTTTGCATGTGCCAACGTGTGGGTACCTCTTAGCATTTTTTCCCATTTAGGTTCGATGAAATCAATTTCTCGTTCCTCATAATCTGTCTCTGTTAATGTCACTATTTCATTTAATCTGAGACCATAACCGTATCGAATAGAAGAGTCCTGAGAAGGTCTGATAATTTTTCCATTATCTTTATAAATCCTACCTGCTGGTCTTGCTCGTCTCACATCAGAGGTCACCGGATTCATAGGATGTGCCATCCAATCTTTACTGAGAGGAGAATCAGCATAATAGATCGATAATTCATTATTGATCGAAACCCATTTTTTCTGTTTAAAGCTGGCAAATAACCACCATTTATTATTATAAAAGAACAATGTCGTATCGACCGCCTCAACGTCTTCCATCAAATTACTATGAAACTCCCATTGATCAGGAAAACGTGTTGCTTTATAGAGTTCAATCGTCTTATTACTTTTCGTTTCAGGAATCATGTAATGCTCACCTTCCCAGAAAAAAACGAAAGGGTAAGACAAATGATAGGGACGAATGAGACACGGTTTTGGGTCTCCCATTGTTCCATCTGCTGCTATCGTCATAACCGATATATCAGCATTTTCCTTATCATAAATGGCATCTTCAAAAAAAAGATAATAGGTGCCATTTTTATAAGTAATAAATGGATCAGCCCACAAACCATCCAAAGAGGGCGTCAATTTATCAAAACGACTAAAGTCCATAGACAATCCATCGGCCAGTCGATAGCGCATCGCCCATTGTTCGGTGAATAAACGGTTCATCAATCTCATTTTTAATGAGTTAAGAAATTTATTTCCAAAGAAAGTTAGCATCCGCAGGTTTCCAGGGTTACGGCATCGGAAGTTATTAGCAACCAGGGGTTCATCTTCTATTTTTTCTTTGTGATCAAGAAGAAAAGAGTCTGGGCCTTTATCAACTAATTGATTCAACTTTCTAAATATAGCTGTAGAAGCGATTCTATAAGCTTTACTCTGGTTCATTCGCTGAGAGGAACGATCGTCCGTAGCAAACAAAGAACGGTATAGTATTCTTGAATCGTTCCGAACAGAGAAAGTGCTACATAAAATAAATTCCATTGTCGAACTTCCATCATAGGCCTCCCAAAACCCTGTAGGAAAAGTTCGCATTTTTGCTTCTGTATTTTGGAAATAAAAAAACCAGATGTCTTGGTTGGACAAAAACGACAATTGCTTTGGTATTTTCTGATCAGTCAGATTCAATAAAATATCCAGATCACAGGTTATTTTCTGATCGATCAGTTCTTTATCCGGTACGGTTAAATCTATGGAAATAACCTCTTTAAATTCATCAGCAGAATTAAATTTTCGATCAACACCAAGGCAGTCTTCGTCCTTTCCTGACCATCGATATTCTTCCATTTTGCAATATAAGGCATATAAACTATTCTGCCATTTAGTGGCTGAATGATGCTCCTTAGATTGTGAATTCAGGATCAACAGTAGATCTGTTGAGGCGTATGAACTGTTATTGATTTTATTGATAAGTTGCGATATCCACTCAGGTATTGCGGCATTATTGACTATCAATCCAATTTTGAGCTTATTTTTTTTTGTTTTAGCCATGCAGTTCAGTCATGAAGACTTTTTGATTTATAATTGTTTATCAAAAATTGATAAACAAGATACATAATTCTACTCTAAACGTCACATCATTTAATCCTTAACAAAAATATGTGGAATAGATCAAAGAATGAGTTGATAAGTTTGAATTAATGTTTCTTTTTAAAATTCTATATGAGTGAAGCTATTTTTGCCCAGAAAAGATCTGGAAGAAACTTACCTTTTTCATTTGTACACATACCTGGATCAATATTAACCCGTTTTAATTGATAAGGATCCTGTCCTCTATAATTGATTCCTGGTGTGGTTGTACAAGCATGCTGGTATGTCGATCGCGTAAATTCTAGAACGGTATCATTGTAATCATCTTCTGTACCATTTGGATATGCGAAACCCGAATAACTATCTCCTGTTTTTTTCTCAAGCAGCCATCGGGATTCCACAACCTCTTTCTCAATGGACTGTTTATCTTCACGGGAAAGAATTGGATGGGAAATTGTATGTGACCCAAAATTGATATTATTTTCTTTCATCTCCTTAAC
>JALSSM010000093.1 GCA_026984275.1 Gammaproteobacteria bacterium | reverse complement strand
CAGGCTGGCATCTGAATCTTTACGAGGATCGGCACTGTAAAGCCCCTGTTGATCAGTCAGAATCACTAACAGATCGGCGTCAATCAGGTTAGCCACCAACGCAGCGAGTGTATCGTTATCACCAAAACGAATTTCGTCGGTCGCGACCGTATCGTTTTCATTCACGACCGGGACAACACCCAGATCAATTAATGTCGTTAAGGTACTGCGTGCATTCAGATAACGTTTCCGATGAGCCAGATCGAGATGCGTCAATAATACCTGTGCCGTTTTTATGTTATAGCGCTGGAAACAGGTTTCATAGGCCTGTACCAGCCCCATCTGGCCAACAGCCGCGGCGGCCTGTAATTCGTGGAGTGTAGAAGGTCTGCCATTTAAACCCAGCCGGGAAACACCTTCTGCAACGGATCCTGACGTGACAAAAACGACTTCGATATCATCTTTCACTCGTTTTGCTGCCTGGGAAACCCATTGATTAATAGAATCCAGATGCAAACCACGACCATCGTTAGTCGCAAGTGCGCTACCTATCTTTATGACCCAACGACGGGTGTTTTTCAGATCTTGTCTGGAGCTTACGGCCATTTTATTTGTGATACTTTCCTGATTATTCTGTATCAAAGCGATGATGGATTCATTGGCTTCGTTCATGAGATCCTGCACTATCGCTAAACCCAATCATTATTTTTTGCTATTAGAATCCCTGTTCTTTTTGCTTCTCTTCTTCCAGTTCGTCTATTTCATCAAGCCTGTTTTTGATCTTGAACATAAGTTCTTTACAACCTTCGCCGGTCACGGCTGAAACCTTAAAAACAGGTTCCTTCCAGCCCAGATGATCAACAATCTCCTGAGCCAGGCTTTCCCGATCTTCTTCCAGCATCAGATCGGTCTTATTCAACACCAGCCATCGTTCTTTGTCGAGGAGATCACTTCCGTATTTCTCCAGTTCTTTTTCAATGGTGCGAATATCTTCAACGGGATCATGCCCCATTTCATGTGAGGCGATATCAACAATATGTAATAACAATCTTGTGCGACTCAAATGCTTCAGGAACTGAATTCCCAACCCGGCGCCTTCCGCAGCCCCCTCAATCAAACCGGGGATATCTGCAATCACAAAACTCTCAGCGACACCCAATGAGACAACGCCCAGATTCGGATAAAGTGTTGTAAAAGGATAGTCAGCCACCTTCGGTTTTGCCGCTGAGACGGCTGTGATCAGTGTCGATTTACCCGCATTCGGTAACCCGGCCAGACCAACATCTGCCAATACCTGCATTTCAAGTCGAAGATCTCGTTCTTCACCTTCTGTACCTTTTGTGATCTGCCGGGGAGCACGATTGGTACTGCTTTTGAAATGAATATTTCCCAGACCGTGAACACCGCCTTTTGCTACCAGCAGTTTTTGATCAGGCTTTGTCATATCCCCGATCAATTCACCCGTATCCTCGTCATAGACCAGTGTACCCAGTGGTACCTTGATCACTTTATCCTCACCTTTTTTTCCGTAGCGTTGTTGTCCCATTCCGGCCTGACCTTTCCCTGCACGATATAAGCGTGCATGCCGAAAATCGACCAGCGTATTCAAGCCCTCATCAACTTGCAGATAAACGCTACCACCATCGCCGCCATCACCACCATCGGGGCCACCAAATGGGATATTTTTTTCACGTCGGAAACTCAGACAGCCATCGCCACCTTTTCCAGCTTCTACGCGTATTGTTGCTTCATCTACAAATTTCATATCATCAAATTTCTTGCAAGCAGTGCACTTTTTACCATAGGCAAGACGAAAATAATTGACAAAGCGCAGTTTACATTAAGTAAAAGAGCATTTTGAGATTATTTTCCCTCGGTGCCCCCTCGTGGGGTGAACGCCGCTATGGTGAAAAAGTCGCTTTATGCAAGCCATAAAAAAACCCCGTACAAGACGGGGTTTCCGTGTACAGCAAACAAGGTGTCTGTTAATTATGCAGAAACTGGTTCCACTGTCACAAAGGTTCGGTTCTTTGTACCTTTCACTACAAATTTTACCTGACCATCTTCTTTCGCAAAAAGTGTATGATCACGACCGAGACCAACATTCTCACCTGGATGGAAATGTGTGCCACGTTGTCTGACTATAATATTGCCAGCCTTAACCAATTCACCACCATAGCGTTTTACACCAAGTCGTTTCGATTCCGAATCACGACCGTTCCGTGTACTACCACCTGCTTTCTTATGTGCCATCTGTCTTTACCTCTAACTTACGTTATTTCTTTTTCTTGCTGAATTCAGTTTCGCCACCAGCGGCCAGGATTTTAGCCTGCCCTAACCAGTCTTCACGTTCAATACGTCCTTTGAAATTCAACTCTGCATCTACTTTTTCGATATCTTCAGCAGAGAAATTTTCGATCTGACTGAAATGGTAGATACCAAGATTATTCAGTTTCTCTTCAAGTTTCGGACCAACACCTGAAATCAGTTTCAGATCATCAGCTTCACCTTGTGGAGCACTCAAAAAACTCGCTGTAGCAGCAGGTGCGTCCTTTTTAGCCGCCGGTTTAGTTGCAGCTTTTGCTGGAGCAGCTTTCTTTTTACCGCCGGTTGCCGAAATACCTGTGATTTCGAGTTCTGTAAAAGACTGACGATGTCCCGCCTGTCGACGATAATGCTTGCGACGTTTGAATTTGATGATGGTAATTTTCTTACCGCGACCTTGTGATTTAACCGTCGCAGATACATGAGCACCTTCGATCAACGGTGCACCTACCTGAATATCATCACCATTACCGAGCATAAGCACGTTGTCCAGTTCGACCGTTGAACCTTCTTCAGCATCGAGCTTTTCGACACGAAGAATATCCCCTTCGCTGACCTTATATTGTTTACCGCCTGTCTTAATTACCGCGTACATGTGAGTGTGACCCCGAACCTAAATATATAATGAATCGTATTTGTCTAAATAAAGCCGGCTGATTTTACGGAAAAAAGACACCGCTTACAAGGAAATAGTCTGCTTCATACTCAAAAAAGTGAAAAAGCATGGTAACTTCCTCCACATCTTGGCAGAATGTGCATTATATGAGCCTGACACCCTTACACAAACACGCTGAAATTAGCACGATCGAGGATATCCGAGACCTGATCTCTGACGATATGGCCAGCGTCAACCGTCTGATTCATGAAAGTCTTTATTCAGAGGTCGCCCTGATCAACCAACTTGGCCATTATATCGTTAATAGCGGTGGCAAACGATTACGACCTGTTTTAGCCCTGCTCAGTGCAAAAGTTCATGGCTATCATGGATCTGATCACATCAGTCTCGCAGCAATTATCGAGTTTATTCATACGGCAACCTTGTTACATGATGATGTCGTTGATGAATCATCCATGCGTCGTGGTCGTGAAACGGCCAATGAGATCTGGGGTAATGAAGCCAGCGTTCTGGTGGGTGATTTTCTCTATTCACGTTCCTTTCAAATGATGGTCAGCCTTGCAAACCTGCAAGTCATGTCCATTCTTGCTGAAACAACTAATATTATCGCTGAAGGTGAGGTCATGCAGCTGATCAACTGTAATGACCCGGAAACGACGGAACAACGTTACCTGGAAACGATTCGACATAAAACCGCGAAATTATTTGAGGCGGCCACCCGACTGGGTGCTGTGATCAGCCATTCTAATGAAAAACGTGAGAAAGCAGCGGCCAGTTATGGTCGTCATCTGGGCACGGCTTTTCAACTGATCGATGATGTACTGGATTACAACTCAGATGTTGATCAGTTAGGTAAGAATATTGGCGATGATCTCGCAGAAGGCAAACCAACCCTGCCCCTGTTGTATGCCATGTGGAATGGCAATGAGTCTCAAAGTAAATTAATCCGAAAGGCTATAGAGAGTGGAGGAAGAGAACAGATCGAAGAAGTCATGGAAGCGATCGAACAAACCGGAGCTCTGGCCTACACAACGAATTGTGCAAAACTCGAAGCAGAAAAGGCGCTGGAGAGTCTGAAAGATCTACCACCTTCACCTTATAAAGAAGCGCTTGTAACACTGGCTCATTTTGCCGTAAACAGGTCTTCCTGATTAAAGAAAACGCTGATTAATACAGCGTTTTCTCAGCGCAGGGATGTGCTGTTATTTTACTAGTACCATTGAACTATCTTTCTCAATTTGCATCATCATATATATAACCGTTATTCGGAGTTTTATGGTGTCAAAAAATATACTCTCTCTGATCATGCTAATAGCAATATCCTTCTCGTCTTTTGCTGATACAGAATCATTTTCACTTAAAGGAACGGATGGTAAACAACATCCGCTTTCAGAATACATCGGTAAAGACAAGTGGGTGGTCGTTAATATCTGGAGCAGTGCCTGTAAATT
>JALSSM010000092.1 GCA_026984275.1 Gammaproteobacteria bacterium | reverse complement strand
TCTATGGTTTCGGTTCGACATTCCAAAGATAAACTGGAACCACACCTTGGGCTGGGGCTTTATATTGCACGTCTGATCGCAGAATTTCATCAAGGTGAATTGCAGGCAGAAAACCTGGAAACTGGGGATGGGGTGGTATTTACGGTAAAATTACCTGTATGGGTAAACAATAATGGATAAAATTTTTATTACGATTGGCAGTTTTGCCGCATTTATCGGTGTTGGCCTTGGTGCATTTGCAGCGCATGGTTTGCGTAGTCGTCTCTCCGAACAGATGCTAACAGTGTGGAAGACAGGTGTTGATTATCAAATGATGCACGCACTGGGTCTGATTCTGGTGGGCATATTAACTCACCTGTATTCTGACATTGCGTCACTAAAGTTTGCAGGATGGTTATTTTTACTGGGAATTATTCTGTTTTCCGGGAGTCTTTATTTACTGGCGTTTTTTGAGATCCGGAAGCTGGGTATGATAACGCCTTTTGGAGGTCTGGCATTTTTGGCCGGCTGGCTGGTGTTAGCAATAGGCATGATGAGACAATGATGAAGCATTTAACGGTATTTCTTTTACTTATACTGCCAACAACACTCACGGCGGAGACATATTTATTGCCTGAAAATGGTGATTCTGTGATCGGAGCCGTGAGTCTGACCACTTCCCGACATGAAGATACGATTTCAGATCTGGCCTGGGCTTATGATCAGGGTTATCGTGAAATGCGCTATGCAAATCCGAATGTTGATCCCTGGTTACCGGGTGATGGCACTGAGGTAATTATCCCCAGTCGCTATGTCTTACCAGATGCACCAAGAAAGGGCATTGTGATCAATGTTCCCGAAATGCGACTTTATTACTATCCAAAACCAAGAAAAGGGGAACCAGCGGAAGTTATTACTTATCCGATCAGTATTGGCAGACAGGACTGGGCAACGCCCTATGGTAAAACCTCGATCATTTCTAAAATAAAAGATCCCACCTGGACGCCACCCGAATCGATCAAGAAAGAACATGCAGAAAATGGTGATCCATTACCCGATGTCGTACCTGCAGGTTCTGATAATCCACTTGGCCTGTTTGCCATGCGCCTCGGAAAGCGTGGCTACTTAATCCATGGAACGAATAAACCTTATGGACTTGGTATGCGTGTGACTCACGGCTGTATCCGTCTTTATCCTAAAGATGTTGAAGAGATCTTTTCCAGGGTCAGCGTAGGAACACCGGTAAACATCATTAATCAACCCTACAAAGCCGGATGGTTAAAAGGAAAACTTTACCTTGAAGCGCATCCTTCACTTGAGGAAACTAAAACAAATTCAAATAACGAGTACCAGCAACTGGTCAATACGATCAGTAAAGCCTCTGAAAAAATCGGCAATGGAAAAATTGACTGGAATTCAATAAAAAGAATTTCTCAGAAAAAAACCGGGATCCCAACATTGGTAGCCATTAATGAAATATCTGTACTTGAGCAGAATGAAATAGCCGCATCCGATCCAATCTCTGATAGCGAGGTTAAAGAAGTCGCATCTGAATCTGATGTATCAATAAAGAAGGAACAGATCCCGCAATCTTCCTATTCTGAATTATTCTGATGACGGATCTCCTGGTGATATAAGAACAAAAAAAAGCCGCTCCAAATTGGAACGGCTTTTTTAATTAAGCAAAATATTTGTAATGTTTTACTTGCTCATCGCTCTGGAGAACGCACGATCCAGGCGTTCAGAGTTTGCATTACAGCAAGCCTGAGCTGAGTCAGCAGCAGATTGAGCACTTGCAGCAGCTGCAGCAGCATCATTAGCAACACTCAGAGCATTGCTGGCAGTATCCTGAGCAGCACGAGCTTCAGACAGTGCATTGTTAGCCGTTGCTGTAACAGCTTCAAGCTGCTCAACAGTCACCGTACTACAACCAGCCGCGAGACCAGCAGTTAAAAGTAATGCAGAAAGACGAATTGTTTTTTTCATGGTTATTCTCCTGTTAAAGAATTAATAAAAAATATAGTGCTCAGGTCGCATAATGACCTATTTTTAAACGATTCGCAATCATTGCGGACGAATTTGAGGCACTAGTTGACAAAAAAGAGGATGATTATCCTTTAACCTCTTGTAAAAATTAACTAATATTGCTGCGGTAACACCCCAAATCCGTCTGTTTCCATAGTCCATCTGATAGTAATAACCCGTTCGTTGTGGTCCTGGTTGACGTCGATCAATATAACTGTGCTGGTGATGATTTTGTTCATCAAAAATGAATGAAAGCGGCACCATAAAGATATCTTCGACTTCAAAAGGATCGGGTTTTAGTGAAAACCCTGGCATCACCTGACAAACAATAGGTGTGACAATAAATCCTGTATTGGTCGGATAATGATCAAGCCCGCCAATGATATCAATATATTCTGCTGTGATCCCGACTTCTTCACTGGTTTCTCTTAATGCTGTGTGCACCGGAGAGGTGTCAGATTTATCCATCATCCCTCCGGGAAGACTAACCTGACCGGGGTGATGATGTAGATGTTGTGTTCGTGTTGTTAATAGAACCGATAGACCCTGTTCTCCGGTTTCGACCAGTGGAATCATGACCGCAGCGGGTTTTAAATCAGGCGTAAGCTTATCTGCCGGATAAAGACACTCTTTTTCAGGCAGAAGCGTTTGTCTGATTTGATCACCAAAATCCGGAATGGTCATTGCCTAAGATCTTTTTGACTATTTACCCCAGCCTTGAACAATTCCCTGAGTATTTGGCTTCTTGTAACGTTTATTTTCAATATCAGAAATCAACATTTGAATGGCTCGATCAAAACTGTCAATTTGTTTTCCATCGCAATAATTATCGATCCATTCCAGAGCTTCAGGCAGTTTCATTGCTCCGGTAATACTGTAAGTATCTTCTGAAATTGTATTGTAGGAGGTCAGATATCCTCGTAGATAAGATCTGAAACCTGTATCTTTTTCAGCCGCTCTGGCTTTACTGTATTGAAAGCAGGAAGCACCGCCTTCACCCCAGATTGCATAATTACCTTCAGCATCAGCCGCAAGACTGTTTTGCATTGTGATAGATATTGATAAAGACAGTAATATCCCTGTAATAATTTTGATCATATTTTTCTTTGCCTTCTAATGATTAAGCTATAGACCGACTCAAACGAAAAAGTTCGTTTTTCGCCAGTCAATGTACCCTAAAATGTTAATTATGACACAAGTTGATTAAACCTTGTGTGAATCGTCGAATCCCTTCAGTCGCCGTCTTAGGTTCCAGTGCCCCATAGGACACTCTCAGATAGCAACCCTCATCAATACCAAAAGCCTGTCCTGGAAGTACTGCGACCTGATGATCTTCGATCAGTTTTTTAACCAGACTCATTGAATCCAGTGATGTTTCTACTTTGAGTAAAACATAAAATGCACCCTCCGGTTCAGGAAAAGAGCAGAAATATTTCACTGCCTCCAGTTCCTGTAAAACTATTTTTCTGGTTTTTTTGATCAAATCAAGCTTTTCTCGACAATAAGAGGCACCCACTTCCATAGCACCGACGGCTGCAACCTGGGCAATCTGGCTGGCACAGATCAGGTTGGTATCCTGAGCTTTCATCACAGACATGTTAAGTGACTCAGGGATCAGCATATACCCAATGCGCCAACTGGCGAAACCATAAGCCTTGGAAAGTGAAAATAATGAAATCATGTGATCATGAGATTCCGGGAGAGAAGCGGGTGAGAAATGTTGTGCATGATCGTAGGTAAAATATTCATAAGCTTCATCACTGATATGGTAGATGCCACGTTCATGACAGAGCTTATTTATTTCTCGTAGAACGGCTTCTGGATAGACAGTGCCTGCCGGGTTATTGGGCGAAACTGTCACAACAGCGCGGGTTTTTGCTGTGATCACTGCACGTATCTGATCTGGGTTAATCTGGAAATGGTTGTCTGTTTTGACTAACACAGGTTTACAATTAACCATCCTGATCGCCATTTCCTGATTGAAATAATAGGGTGTTGGGAGAATAACCTCGTCACCAGGATCGGTAATCGCAAACAACGTATTAAGGAAGGCCATGTTTGCGCCAGCCGTGACAATGAGTCGATCAGAAAGATCGCCATTTACTCCATTTTCCCGGCGTAGTTTATCCTTTATAAGATCGATTAGATCAGGTATTCCCTGAACCGGACCATAACGGTGATCCTGCTGACGATTTCCGAAAGTAGCGATTTTCTCGGCAACCTCTGGTGGTGGGCCATAGTAGACAACACCCTGTGCCAGTGAAATAGTCCCGGGATTTTCTTTAATTAAATGACCAACAATGGGGATGATCGGTGTTTGCACAAGCTCCATGCGTTGTGACAGGGGTGGAGGCGTTTTCATCTTTACTCGTACTGAAATGATACT
>JALSSM010000091.1 GCA_026984275.1 Gammaproteobacteria bacterium | reverse complement strand
TTCAATTATCCGTTGAACCAGAAGTTTTAGTGTACTTTGAAAATGGTAGCAAGTTGACAGCCATTGGCAGGCTACGGGCTGAAATGATAGACGGTCTGGAACCGGGAGATGTTGCTCGCGATAGTTACAGTTCTTTTAGTCGTTCCGTGCTGTTAAGTAATGAAGTCGAACTTGAGCTCAGAGAGTTTTTCCTCGAAACGGCGATCGGGAATAATTTCCTGACCATTGGTAAACAGCAAGTTGTCTGGGGTAAGGCCGATGGTCTGAAAGTACTGGATGTGATCAACCCTCAGTCTTTCCGGGAATTTATTCTGGAGGATTTCGAGGATTCACGTATCCCACTTTGGATGATGAATTTTGAGTGGCAGATCACGGAAAATTCTGATCTGCAACTTCTCTGGATTCCCGATCAGACTATGCACGTATTACCTGATCGGGATGCTACTTATGCCTTTACGACACCGAGAATTGTACCTCTAGCACCACCCGGAGTTGCTGTTGAACTGAGTCCCGTAAACAGACCTTCAAGGATCATTGCAGATTCTGATATCGGCTTACGGTGGACCGCATTTCTGGGCGGCTGGGATCTGACACTGAACTATCTTTATCACTATGATGATCTGCCGGTATTTTTTCAACGATTGAGCATCAAACCAACAGGTCCGAAAGTCGTTGTAGAACCAGGCTATGAACGATCACATTTATTCGGTGCCACTTTCAGTAATGCCTTTGGTGATTTAACCATCCGTGGTGAACTGGGTTATTCCACTGACAAGTTCTTCCTGACTACTGATCGTACAGATACAGATGGTGTTCTAGAGAGTGATGAATTTTCTTATGTGCTGGGTTTTGACTGGTTTGGATTCGAAGATACTTTGATCAGTTTTCAATCATTCCAGAGTGTTGTCGTCGACTCTCCTGCAGAACTAACCCGACCAAAGCTCGTTACGACCCTGACTCTGCTCATTGAAAAAGAATTTCTCAACGAAACCTTAAAAGCTGAAGTGCTGGTGCTTCAAAACCTGAATGATGGTGATGGGTTAATACGCCCAAAAATTACCTATGATTTAGAAGATGATCTGACGGTATGGGTTGGTCTGGATTTCTTTCACGGTGATCGCCAGGGACTATTTGGTGAGTTTGATGAGAATGATCGACTGTTGGTCGGTTTTGAAATTGGGTTTTAACAATAAAAGAGGTATATCTATGAGTCTTCAAAAAACAATGCAAGCAGTGGTTATCAATTCCTTTGGTTCACCGTCTGTATTAAGCGTCACAGAAATCGAAAAGCCCGTTCCTTTGGAGGGCGAAGTTTTAATTCGAATACAGGCCGCCGGTATTAATCGGCTAGATCATTACATCAGGGAAGGGAATGTCATTCCAGAATTGAATTTTCCTCATGTCTTAGGATCTGATGCAGTGGGGATAATAGAAGAACTCGGGCCAGGCACGAGTAAATGGAAAGAGGGGGATCAGGTGATACCGATGCCAGGCTATCCACACCATCCAGATGATAAAGGAAACCCGATACTTGGCTTGTCAAACAGCTATGCCATACGCGGAATAATGAAACAGGGTACTTATGCTGAGTACATGACAATTTCAGAAGACTGGTTGATCGCAGATAACACCGGATTACCTCCGGTCGAAACAGCCTCTCTCCCAATGCCTTTGATAACCGCCGTTCGAGCAATCAAAGTGGTGGGGGCTGTTAAGGAAGGTGATCAAGTTCTGATTCATGCAGGTGCGTCAGGTACCGGATCAATCATGATACAGGTGGCAAAAACACTGGGAGCAAAAGTCGCAACGACCATCAGAACGGGTGAAAAAGCTGATTTTGTCAGTACGCTCGGAGCGGATCTGATCGTTAATATGGCGGATCAGGACTATGTGGAAAAAGTCCATGAGTGGTCAGAGGGAGGTGTTAACGTTGTGATCGACAATTTGGGTGGACTCAACCTTTCGAAATCCATTGAGTGTGCAAAACCATTGGGTACAGTGGTTTTGATGGGAAATGTTTTGGGTCTGGAATCAACGATTCCTGTCAGAAGCCTGTTTTTCCCCCAAAAGAAAATCATTGGAACCATGATGGGGAATAAGGAAGATCTTGAATGGGGGCTTGAACAAGTGGCGAAGGGACGAATTAAGCCAACTTTGGATAAAACATACCCTCTACATGAAATCATACTGGCACACCAGGATTTGGCTCAGGGAAAGATCCAGGGAAATGCTGTCATCAGTATGAGATAAAGCGTGAAATTACCACATCCACCTGAACCTGTTGGTCATTATCAGGCAGTTTCCATCAGAAGAGGACTAGGATTTGTTTCCGGACAATTCCCTCTGGTAAATGGTGTTCTGATCCATTCTGGAAAGATTGGATCAGAACTGTCCGAAAAAGACGCTTTTGAAGCAATAAGACTTACTTCCTATAACGTCCTCTCACAAATATCTCACGTTACGGACAACTTTAAAGATCTGGATGGAATTCTGAGACTCGAAGGCCATCTGGCCTGTGCAGAAGGTTTTAAAAATTATATGAGTTTAATGGATGAATCTTCAAGAATTTTTAATGAATATCTTGATAAAAAAGGCAGCCATTCAAGATCGTTATTTTTATATGAACGGTTACCATTAGATTCCCCGATTGAGCTATGTGCCAGCTTCTTACTCACTGATTATTAAGTTGGGATTATTGATCTGATTTTTCTGACAGAAAATGTAATCAAAAAACAGGAATATTTCGATGATTGATCTTTATAGTGCAGCAACAAGTAATGGGAGAAGAATCTCTATAATGCTTGAAGAGACTGGATTCGATTATAAGGTAAAGCGAATTAATTTAAGCAAAGGTGAACAACGAAAACCGGCATTTCTAAAATTGAATCCGGCTCATGGGATCCCTGTTATTATCGATAAGGAAAATACAGATTCGCCTTTAGTATTATCGCAATCCGTTGCCATCCTGATTTACCTTGCAGAGAAATCCAACCGACTGATACCCAAAGATGCTATGCAACGTGCCAGGATGTTTCAATGGTTAATGTTTGATGCCACAGATATTTCACAAGTTCGTTTGGAATCCAGCAGATTGAAATGGAACGGGTTAGAGGGTGCATCAAAACTGCTTTATGAACGCGTTTTATTACGCTATGACGTGCTTAATCAGCATCTTTCCCAGCATCCTTATCTCGCAGGCGAAGAGTACAGCATTGCTGACATATCGGCTTACCCTTGGGCCAGGTCAATGGAATTTGATGGTTTCCACAATATCAGTCGCTGGCTACAGCAGGTGGGAGAACGACCTGCTGTTCAACGTGGAATGGGTATACCGAATTAAGAGAAATTATAGATTATTATTAATAATCTATCAGTTCAAAATAGACCAGTAAAGTTCGTTGAAACAGATTGTTATTATCATCGCTGATCATGAAATATTTATGCCCTTTATGGTGAGCTAGCCCTTCAAAGTTATCGATGTTCCAGCCTTTTCTTGAATCGAAAATAGCCATTGTTTTGGTTGGAAGAACAGTATTGTCTTTAGTTGTTTTATTCAGATTTATTTTGCGAAGTATAGACTGTATGGGTGCCAGAATATTGGAATATCTTCGTTCTAAAATTAGAACAGAACCGTCTGGAGCTACTTCCAGATCAGTGATGGAGCTATAGTCTTTATCCTGAGGTTTGAATTGCCAGAATTTTCCTTCCAGATCATGAATCGAACGTAAGCGCTGTGGTGATCTTCTAAGTGGCATTTGCGGAGCTGTTAGCATGCCATGATCTGGATGAATGACGAGTGATTCAAGTGCTGCATTTTTGAAATTGTAATCTTTTATCTTATCCATATTTTTTGGTAATTTATATTTTTCAAGCATTTTTCCTGCCGGTGTAAAACGAAAAATTCTTGGTATTATTTCAAATGAAATAATCAGCTCCGCATCACCTTTTATTTTATTATTACCATGAATGATATCCAGTCCTTCTGAATCAGGATATTTTATTTTCCCTCCCTTGAGATCTTTAAGTCGATAAGCATCGAGTAACTCAATATTTTTTAAGAATGATGCTTTAAATACAGGTCTGAGGTGTAAAAGATAACCTTTGTCTGATACGGCATAGAGGATCTGATCATCTTCATCCCATGCCAGGCCAGAAAGTTCGTGTGCAGCCAGTCCTTTTACCGGAAGACCAGAAAGATCCAGGGTGCCGAGAAGACGAATACCCATAAATTGATCGCCTGTTTTATATTCCCGCGACATTTCCACAGGCTTACCGATGAAGGCTGCATTGACTGGCAGGAAGATTCCACCCAGGAGCAGGTATAAGATAATTTTCATGAATATATTTCTGCTAAGGCCTGTTTGATGACGTCAGAACTTGCACCGGGTTT
>JALSSM010000090.1 GCA_026984275.1 Gammaproteobacteria bacterium | reverse complement strand
TGAACACTGAAAACAGAAGAAAGAGTAAAGGTGGTATTTTGTGGGCTAAATTGTGATTCATAATAATGAGTATCCTGTTTGTTTTTTCTATATTTATCCGAAGCTTGAAACCCGAGATCCTTCGCACATGCTCAGGATGGCATAATCTTATAGTGATCATACTCATGTCTTGAGCAGGATACTCCGGAACGATACATTTAATCACCTTGTATTGATAAAAAAATACAATTGATTACCTGTTTCTGCTTCGGGTTAAACTACTTAAAATTATCCTGGTACCAGTTATAAGTCCGTCTCAAACCCTCTTCCAGATCGACATTGTATTTCCAGCCCATGGCCGTTAATCTTGATACATCGATCAGTTTTCTTGGTGGGCCATCTGGTTTGCTGGTATCAAAGCCGATTTTTCCTTTATAGCCAATGACCTGTTTCATGGTTTCAGCCAATTCACGGATGGTCACATCTTTCCCTGTACCGACATTGATATGAGACAGCATGGGTTGTGTATTGTTCTGATAAATTTTTTCATCCAGTTCCAGGACAAACAAAGAGGCTTCGGCCATGTCATCGACAAAGAGAAATTCACGCATGGGATTGCCTGATCCCCAAATAACAACTTCAACGTCATTATTTGTTTTTGCTTCGTGAAAACGGCGCATCAACGCAGGGATTACATGAGAATTCTCTGGATGAAAATTATCATTAATTCCATACAGGTTTGTCGGCATGACAGATCGGTAATCTGTCCCGTACTGTCGATTGTAGGATTCGCAAAGTTTTATTCCGGCGATCTTGGCAATGGCATAGGGTTCATTGGTTGGCTCAAGTACATCCGTGAGTAATGAATCTTCACGCATGGGTTGTGCTACCGCTTTAGGATAGATACAGGTGCTCCCCAGAAATAACAGTCGATCAACACCATTGCGATACGCGGCATCGATCACATTGGCCTGGATCATCATGTTTTCATAGATGAATTCTGCCGGATAAGTATTGTTGGCATGAATACCACCGACTTTTGCCGCGGCCAGAATGACATACTCCGGTTTTTCTTCTGCAAAGAATGCTTGCACGGCGGCTTGATTCGTCAGGTCAAGTTCAGCATGTGTTCGTGTGATCAGCGAGGTAAAACCGCGCGTTTCCAGTTGTCGAACAATGGCTGATCCAACCAGCCCGCGGTGACCTGCCACATATATTTTTGAACTATTTGAAATCATATATGAAAATTTAATTTCCTGATTACTTCATTTAATAAATGAGAAAGAGATATTCTTCCTCTGAATGTCTGAACCACTGGAAAACAGATCCTTCATTCCATTCAGGATGACAAGCTGTTTATCTTCATTTGAAGTATTCCTTCCTTAGATGACAAGCTATTTATCTTCACGAAGTATTCCTTCCGTATCTGTCATTCTGACGACTTCAGGAGGAAGAATCTCGTTCTATTCCACTCATGAATTGATCAGAGATTCCTTAGATTGGTTAATACACATCCTTATTCATTGTAATCATAAGCCTTAAAACCATGTTCCTTAACGAGGGAATCACGTTTGGCCAGATTCAGGTCATTCTCCATCATTTCATGAACCATTTCTTCCAATGTGATTTTGGGTTCCCAACCTAACTTTTCTTTAGCTTTAGTAGGGTCGCCGAGCAGGGTTTCCACTTCGGTAGGACGAAAGTAGCGGGTATCAACGGCCACGATCAGATCACCACTTTCTTCATCGTAGCCCTTTTCATCAACACCCTCGCCTTCCCAACGGATGGTTTTACCTAAATGTGCCCAGGCGAAATTAACGAAATCACGAACAGAATATTGCACACCTGTCGCGATCACAAAATCATCGGGTGCCTCTTGTTGCAACATCAGCCACTGCATTTCCACATAATCTTTTGCATGTCCCCAATCACGAAGTGCATTCAGATTCCCAAGATAAAGAGTCTCCTGAAGCCCAAGTGAAATACGCGCCAATGCACGGGTAATTTTGCGGGTGACAAAGGTCTCACCACGCACGGGTGATTCATGATTAAACAAAATTCCATTACAGGCATACATGCCATAAGCTTCCCGATAGTTGACCGTGATCCAGTAAGCGTAGAGTTTTGCTGCTGCATAAGGTGATCGAGGATAAAAAGGTGTGGTTTCACTCTGCGGTGTCTCGCGAACATCACCATACAATTCAGAGGTTGAAGCCTGATAATAGCGGGTCTTTTTTTCCAGACCTAAAATACGAATAGCATCAAGAATTCTCAGTGCGCCGATGCCCACCGTGTCAGCCGTATATTCAGGGCTCTCAAATGAAACCGCCACATGGCTCTGAGCACCCAGATTATAGATCTCATCAGGCTGTATTTGTTGAATGACATGCACCAGATTCATCGAATCAGCCAGGTCGCCATAGTGCAAAATAAACTTGCGACCAGTTTCATGAGGATCCTGATAGAGATGATCAATTCGATCCGTATTAAAAGAAGAAGCCCGACGTTTGATACCGTGAACCTCGTAACCTTTATCCAACAAAAACTCTGCCAGATAAGAGCCATCCTGGCCGGTGACACCGGTAATTAAAGCGACTTTTTTTGACATTATAAAAACCTTATAAGAATCTACGATAAAATAAATGAAGCGATCTCTTTTGCCTTGAAAAAATTCTCTTTTTCAAAAATATCTGGATGAAACTTGTCAAGTGATTTCAAAACATCGAATAAATCGTCTACTTTCCAAACAACCAAAGCATAATTATTTTCTTCCAGAAAGTTAGCAAGATCACTTTGGTGTTTATCTACTCTTTCCAAGTTTGGTACGACTACAATTTTTTTACGCAGTTCCAATAATTTATAAGTAGAACCCGCACCAGCATGAGTTATGATGACATCTGACTGATCGTAGTAATCATCAACGTTATCTATGAAATCAAAGCTCGTTCCATTTAATGGGATATATGCACCATCGGCTGTCTGAAAGATAAACTCATACCCTTTCATAACAGCAGCACATTTATCAACAACTTCTACCATTCTGTCAAAAGAGGTTGTACCTACGGTTACAAAAATTTTCATAATATCCCTGCGTATATTCCTTCCGGGTATTTATCCAATAGAGACTTATGCTGAACATAGAACTTATCTGCAACACGATACATAAACCTTCCTGTTAGTGAAGATGTTTTGATCCTTGACCATGTTTCTATATGAATAATTTTTGCCCCTTTCCATTTGAAGTAGATCGAAGCGATTAAACTAATTCCTGGCCCGGTAGAAATCAACGCTTTCACATCCTCTTTTTTTGCAACCTGTGAAATTATTCGAAGAGTTCTCATGAATGTTCGATTTTTAAAAGTTTCAATATGACTATGTTTTGATCTCAACTCCTCAACTACATAATGCCGATCTGACCAATCTGGTCTCTCTTTAACATCACTCAGAGTAACTATTTCATGACCTTCCAATAATGGAACAAGGAGTTTTGCCAAGCGATTCGCTTGGGCATTATGTCCACCTTCACCAAAACAAAAAATTATTACCTCTTGTGAATCCTGTCTCATTAACTATGATCCTACATAATAAAGTCATACTCACCAGTTTTTATACAACCCATTTTCAGAAAATCAAAAAATGATAATTCCAGCCATTTTTTCTTTCAGAGCTTCATATTTTATATCTATATTGGCCTGTATGAATGAGTTGATAGCGGAATGACTCAGAATTTTTTTTTCAGCTCACGAATGATCGGGGCGATTTTCATAAAATTCGGACGTGCGCCTGCAATTAGATGAATCAATGGCTTATTCAATGATTGTCTCCCCTCATTCATTAGGTGTTTCTATCTTAACGCTTTAAGATCCTGAACGGAGTGCAGGATGACATGCCTGAGATCTTTCACGCTGATCAGGGTATTGTCTTGAGATCCTTCACTTCTCTCTTATGACAATTAATTAGTGATGCGAAGGTTACTTGCTGATTATGTCTTTGTATAGGTTCGCGTTGTTACGGATTGATAATTATAGGTTTCAAATTGTTATGGTTTGGTGATGATTAACCTCAGTTCGGGATAAGGATTTATTAAAATTTAATTAAATCAGAAGGTTAGTAGATTCACGTAGGTTGGGCAAAGGTACGTGCCCGGCATAAAGGGGACGTTACCTGAGGGATCCCCTTTTAGGGTGGGGTAATCTCGGGCGCCTGATTATTTTCAGGTTTTTCTACAGCCTCGTTATGCCTTGAAAAGACGAGACGACACGTCCATACGTTTGTGAAGCACACGAATAATATCAACATTATGTCGATCTGCTATTTTATAAAAGATGATGTGGCTACCTACAGGAAAGACCCGATAGCCGGTACGAATATGATCACAAGATTTGCCAAGTTCGTTGTTTTCAGCCAATTGATGGAAAG
>JALSSM010000089.1 GCA_026984275.1 Gammaproteobacteria bacterium | reverse complement strand
CGCCATCGCCCGATGAGCTGCCGCAGTACCATGTACGTCACGAATCATCGTACGTGCTGTCATCATACCGCCACTGGCAGCCAGTCCCTGCATAGCGCGCATGACCAAAAAACTATTGTAACTTTCTGTTATTGCACAGGCACCAGAGATCAATACATAAAACCCAAGACTAATTATTATCACTAACCGTCGACCCAGCCTATCAGATAAAGGTCCCCAGAAGAGTGTTGATATCGCAAATGTGATCAAATAGACACCCAAACTCTGAGACAACAATGATCGATCAACTCCAAAGCTTACTTCAATACCCGGGTAAGCCGGTAAATAGGCGTTGATTGTCAATGGGCCTATCATCGTCAATAAAGCCGCGAAAATTGTTAGATAAAAATGAGAGTTTGTTTCTTTTGATAAACTAATTGTCATATTTTCTGAGATCAAACATTAATCTATAATGTAATTCGTGGATTTGAGCTATTCACTTTGTGGGGGAATTTTTTCTTGAATTTATAAGGAATGAAGGAAATAGAATACAAACGGACTAGAAAATTTAGATCGATATTAGGTATGAGTTATCTCGCCATATTCCATCTATGTGAGAACCTCTTTTTAACAAGATAAGATCATTAAAATTCTTTTTTTTCAAACCTACTGCCTCTTACTACCCTGAAAATCCTGTACCGATGATCACCATCCAATAATATTGAGCGTCCTTTTGTTCGCAATGGCTGCATTTTTTATCTTTCATGTTTATAGCTTGCTCAACAACTCACACAACTGTAATTTAACACTACTGGTATGTAAATACGATTGCACAATAAATAAAGTCTTGTTATTTACCTTTCTGTTATCTCCTAAAACAAAGGACAAAGTCTATCAATATCTTATCATCAATAGTTCAGAGTTGTAGTGGTCAAGTTTTTTGTAGAGATATTAAGCCGCTTTTAGTGACTATCAAGGCGGAAATGCGCAGCCATAGCGGGCTATTGGAAGCAGCTCCAACGACGAGCGTCGCTAAAAGATGCGTGCTGGATGGCTATCCCTTATCCCGAGTTCAGGTTACATAGAGTGCTTCGACGATAGGACAATCATTTATTGAATAACGACCGCCTTTACACTGAGCAACCATCTCATACAATGCGAGTTTTAATCGCTCGAGATCATCAATTTTCTGCTGTACGTCGTCAGCTTGTTGCAACGCCATGGCTTTAACTTCACCACAATAATGATCAGGCTCATCAATAAATTTGAGCAACTCTTTTATTTGCTGAATTTTGAATCCAAGTTCTCGACACCGGCGTATAAATTTTAATCGTTTGGCATCCTCCAGCACATAGAGCCTATGTCCACCTTCTGTCCGAGGTGGTTCAGGCATTAGACCCGTTTTTTCATAATAGTGGACAGTTTCTACTTTACAGTTTGCCTGCTTTGCGAGTTGTCCAATTGAATAAGCGATGGTTTCCATTGTCAAAACTCCTTGATCCTGTAGTTACTACAGGTTCTATAATAGCATTACACCAGGTCATAAACGAGGGAAACCAATGGAAGATTTTATTGAAGATTCAGAACTTACCTGTCCTGAATGTGGTTACAGAGAGACATTGAAGATGCCTACAGATGCCTGTCTGTGGTTTCATGAGTGTTCCAGCTGCCATACCTTACTAAAACCAAAACCAGGCGATTGTTGTGTATTCTGTTCTTACGGATCAGTCCCCTGCCCACCGATACAGTTGCAGGGGTCCGGCCACACTTCTGGAGGTTGTTGTGGAACAAGTTAAGTGGTCCGATAGATCTTATTTAAGATGGCTAACCCTGTTCGTAACCAGCGGTACTTTATTGTGCTGCGCACTACCGATTCTATTGGTATCGTTGGGTTTTGGTGCCGTGGTGGCTGGTCTGAATTATAACATTCCTGGATTGTTATTCCTGGCAGAACATCAGATCTGGACATTAAGCCTGTCTGCTTTGCTGCTTGTATTTTTAGCCTGGGTGATCTGGCGACCCAATCAAAGTTGTCCCGCTGATCCTGAACTGGCGGCAGTTTGTGAAAAAGCAAAACGCTGGAATCAGCGGGTTTTCTGGTTAAGCGTCGTGATCTGGTCGATTGGCTTTTTCTTCAGTGTGTTGTTATTACCCATAAGACAATTACTGGATCTATAAAAGGAGAAATGAAAATGAAAAACTTATTCTTACTAACACTGTTCTTATTCAGTTTTTTGCTTCAACCAGCACGGGCAAGAACCGTTGAGGTAGAAGTGCATGGGATGACCTGTGCATTTTGCGTCGATAATCTGGAACGAAAATTTGGCAAAATGGAGTCGATATCAAAGATTGATGTGAGTTTGAAGACGAAAAAGATTCGTTTGCAGACAGCGGAAGACCAACCTGGCCTCGAAATTATTAAACAAACTATTCTGGATGCCGGATTTAAACCCATGGAGATCACCATCCTCCTTGATGAATAAAACATACCTGGTCTTTGTACTGGGCAGTTTTTGCATAGGTTTTATGTCAACGACACAAGGTATGGGTCTACGCTCATTTGTGGCATTGCCCGTTGAAAAACAGGGGGCGGTTATACGCCTTGCATTTGAACATACAAAAGATGCCGACACAGATTCCTTAACAACAAGTGCTGCTTATGGTTTAAGTTCAAAACAAACCTTATTGTTTGGATTTCCTTATCGACTTTCACCCGCCGGAGATAATCGTCAGGGTGATCTATCTTTTCTCTATCGACATATCATCATACAGGATGACAGTTCATCGGGTACTAACCGCCTTGGACTATTGGGTGGTGTTATTATCCCAACCGATAACGATCGAGATCTCGCCATTCAGGCGGGTTTTGTCTTCACTCACTTTAAAAACCGACATGAAATTGATATAGATGCACTTTACCAGGCCGGACTGGATGACCGTCCCGACAGTGGCCGTTACGATCTGTCCTGGCAATATCGTCTTTCACCAGTAGAGTACCCTGAATGGGGAATTGCGCAAGAATGGTACAGTATCCTGGAACTAAATGGCCGTTGGCGAAAAGGCAGATCAGTTACCCACCAACTCACAACCGGATTACAATGGGTCCATCAAACCTGGGTGCTTGAAGCTGGCATAGCTAAAGATCTCAACAATGAAAAAGAATTACGTTATCTTTTGAATAGTCGATTCCATTTCTGATGCACTTTATACAAAAAACTATCTATCGCCACTTGTCGCTAATCGTCTTATCAGTGGTTTCGTCGTCTACGACCAATAAACGTTCCAACCAGGCCAAGACTGGCGAGCGCTAATGTTCCCGGCTCCGGGACATCAGTAACGGTAGTTTTCTGATCAAACGTATCGTAAAAACCAGAGATTATTTCAGGAAAAGCGGCTAAGGAACCATCATTATTATAGGTAGATGGTTTATCAAGATGAACCGGGTGATACCAGATGCCAATATTGTCACCAAACAAGGCACCATTCCAGTTATTAATACCAGGTGATGTTGGGACATAATCATTTATTGTAGAAACATCCACCGAAAAACTAAATATCAAGTCACCCGAGGAAACTGTGTCTGTTGCAAACGCACCAGAGAAAGTCTGGATAAATTCACCAGGAGTATTCCAACTTTGTCCATTATTCAATCCGTTGTAGACATAAGCTGACAAATTTCCTGAATAAGTATCACCATAGAAAATCGCATATTCATTACGATTAATCATAGGATCAGGGCCATCACTCAACACCAGCCAGAAAGCATTCGCAAAAGTATCATTCGTTTTTATGATCGTCGATTGCCAACTTAACACTTCATTATCAGTATTGTAGCTTGTGCTCAATTGAGTAATATCACCAGCATCATCACTACCCGGGCTGTTATAAAAATCAGTGATCTCAAAGTTATAAGTTCTGGCCTGGACACTTGATGCCAAGCCCATTCCAATCATTATCGTAGCAATGATGAGTTTATTTTGTTTCATGATGTCCCCTCCATTGGGTTATTGCTATGAATTTAACAACGTTTAGAAAAGCTGTGTCAATCAGATTGACTTTTTAACTGTGAATTAATGTTTCAATCATGGGTAACAATCAACTGATAGCAAGCTACTTTTTTGTCTTGATTTTTTCCTTTTTCACTTTTGGCGTTCGAGGTAAACCCGTATGCTGAGTCAAAAACTTCTTGCTACTCACTTTTCTTTTTGCTTTTGGGCTGATCCGTCGTCCTTCAGTCTGATCACCTGTCCCTGCTGGTTGCCAGTTCGGAATAAGATGTTTCTTTCCATTACCAATCAGGTCGGCTCGTCCCATTCTCTTAAGCGCTTCTCTGAGTAATGGCCAGTTATTGGCATCATGATAACGTAGAAAGGCTTTGTGTAATTGACGTTGTTTTCTTCCCTTTGGAATGAATACGGGATCGCTTTTCCGA
>JALSSM010000088.1 GCA_026984275.1 Gammaproteobacteria bacterium | reverse complement strand
TTCTTTATTTTAGAACGTGGGTTGGTGTTCTTGTACCTTTGCTTTCAGCCTCATTTGCGACCATCTGGGGTTTGGGAGTAATGGGTTTTCTTAACTACAACCTTGACCCATTGTTGATCTTATTGCCTGCTTTTATTTTTGCCATAGTACTCTCACATGCTGTTCAGTTGACTACACGTGTTTTAGATAATCTGGATGCCTGCACCCAAAGGCAAAAAAATCTAAGGGGTTGCACCGGTAACGCTTTAGGAAAAATCCTGGTTCCAAGTACCGCTGCTATTCTTACGGATGCTGCTGGTTTTGGTGTCCTAGCTTTGGTCTCGATTCCGAGCATCAAAGGTTTGGCACTGATCTGTAGTGTATGGCTATTATCAATTGTTCCTGCCCTGATCTTTGGCGCTTGTGTTTTTTGCCTTATTAAAGTCCCTAAATCACATAAAACAGGCTCCGCTATGCTTAACAAGATCTGGACTGGAGTTATCAGTATTGAAGACCATAAATACATTATGGGTGGAATAGGGCTGGTCTTGTTAATTTTGGGTCTGTTCTACTCAACTAATTTGATCGTTGGCGATACTAAGGGAAGCGCAATATTATGGCCTGATGATCGTTTTAATGTAGATTCAGAATCTATAAACACGCGCTTTTCTTTCCTCGGTACAGACGTGATGCAGGTCTATATCGAAGGTGATAAGGATACGATGCTGGATCCAAGTGTCTATCATCAGGTAGAAGCAATGGATCGTTATATCTATGAACACATGCTGGAAGTCAGGCCAGCGCAGAGTCTGGTGCCTATTATCAAACTGGTCAATTCCGTTCTGAATGAGGGTGATCCATCCTACGAGTTAATACCTGATACAACAGAAGAAGTTGGCTTTGATATCTATATGTACCGTTCTCGTGGTGAACCAGGTGATTTTGCTGCTTTCACAAATAAAGACTGGGAAATTGGCAATGTCTCATTTTTCCTTGAAGACCATAGTGTTCCTACACTTGACAAATTAACCGCTACACTTAAAGGATTTTTTAGTGATAAGGAAGAATTGGTCAGCAAAGCTGATTTTCTCTACTCAGGTGGGCAGGTGGGTCTTGTTGAGGCACTTAATAATGAGATTGCCCAATCGAATATCAGGATTATGTATGCCATAATCCTGGTGATTGCATTCTGTATTATCGTGTATTACCGCTCCCCGACCGTGGCTCTGATTTTACTTTTCAGTTTAGCCATTTCAAATGCGTTAACCTACGCTTTCATGGCATGGAAGGGAGTAGGCTTGAATGTCAGCACCTTACCACTGTCTGCTCTGGGTGTTGGGTTGGGTGTCGATTATGGCATATATATGGTCGATCGGATAAAAGAAGAATTTAATCAGGTTACTGGGAGTGTAACTGACGCCATTCACAGCGCCTTTGAAACATCTGGTAATGCCATTTTTGTTACGGCGATAACGATGATTGCACCATTAATACCTTGGGCATTTATGTCGCCATTACGTTTTCAGGCAGAAATGGGCATGCTATTAGGCTTGGTACTATTTCTGAATATGCTCGGGGCTTTATTGCTCATACCAGCCTTAATAGCAATATTTAAACCTAAAGCAATATTTCCGAACAAAATGGTATGAGTTGATGGGAGTGTTGCAAGTAATATTATGGCGGTATAACATCGCTTTTAGAAAACTAACTTAAATATGTTACTCTTCAGTTGGTTAGTTGTTTTGTTAGTATTTTTTTAACAAAAAAACAATGATGTCTAAGTTTCGATTATTATAATTATTAGTTGTGGGAGCGGAAAATGAGAAAACTAAAAATCATCGCAGGATTATCTCTGTTGTTTATGGCAAGTCAGATGCAGGTAGAAGCAGCCAGCAAAAACTGGACTGTGAATGGACGAATTAAACAAGGGGTGTCAGTGCTCTATGATCTGAATCAGGGTGATACATTGGGCCCAGCAAATTATCTCGGCGAGGTAAAGTTTTCATGGCGCCCTAATCGTCAATTGACGATGGCGGCAGACTTCTGGCTACGGGGTGACTGGCGACCCAGTTTTGGAGATCCCATCCATGACAGCGGGAATCATGATCCATCTGATGTTGCTGGTTTGTTTAATAGACGATTGCCATTTGACCTTTATAGAAATGATTGTAACGGATCTGCCATCAACTCGCCGATTGATACTTCTTGTGCTGCTGCAGATGAGGTGAGACAGTTTAATAACTTAAATGAAATCATTCGTGAGCTTTCTCTTAAATTTCGTGACAAGAAGGGGCGCTTTACAATTAAAGTTGGTAAACAACAGCGTGGTTGGGGTCAATCTGATGGTCTACGTCTGATGGACATATTGCATGCTCAGGATCTTCGTGAACGTTTTGCATTTCGGGATTCTGACGAGCTGAGGATACCCGCCTTTATGATCTCTTCAGATTTTAATTTTAGAAAAATGGGTATTTCAAAACCATTTGAAGCTTTAGGGATGAAACGCCCTGTTTTAGAATTTAACTTCACACCAGAAGTACATCATTCAGCATTTAATATAAACAACCCAACTCAAAGCACACTGGGTGGTCCAACTTCAGGTGGTGTTTTTGGCTTACCTTATCCTGATGTGATAGATCCTGTTTCTGGTGCTGGTTTCGTTGGCTTTGGCTTTGATATCCGGGACAGAAACTCTAAACGCTGGAGTTTCGATGAAGCTGAATATTCGATGCGACTGAAATTTGATACGTTGGGTGGTCAGGCAACAATTAATGCGTTCTATGGCCAACAGGATTTACCAACCGTTGATCTGGTCGGTGGAACCCTTATTGTAGGAAATGCATTCAATAATACCAACGCTGCTGCCGCAGCTCTGCCATTGAGTGCGGCTGACGTTGCTAGCGTTGTAAACGGTGCTCCAGGCTTTTTAGGTCCGGGCACAGGTGGGTATCTGGCTTTTCTACGACAAATTCCTGGGGTTCTAGCTGGAACTGCAGCACCTAGCGTTGCGAGTCCTTTAACAACACTCACAGGTGGTTTGACTGCAGCAGGATTATTGCCAGCAGACGGCAGTCTGGTTTGTCAAGATCCATTGACAGGGGCAGGCACTGCCGCCTGTTCTATTAACGGTATTGTCGATCTTAATTACAGACATCGCCAAAGGGTTCTTGGTTTTACTTTTGCTCGAGATATGTCAGAGTTTAAATTCGGTCGGAAACAGACCTCTGCGGCTTTGAGGTTTGAATTATCCTATGAATTTGGCAAGACTTTTAATCGTTCGAAGGTAAATGGTCCTGCAACAGGTGAAATACCAGCGAGTGCCTTGCTCGGTATTCCAGCAGGGACACTTTTTCCTCTCAATGGAATAACTGAAACAGGTAGTCCAGCACTAGCTCAATTAGCACAAAACGCGATTACCAAAAGTGATGTGCTTTCTACCATGATTGGTTTTGACTACCCATTATGGATTCCTGGTTGGGAAGGTCAGAATAAATCGATTTTCACCAGTTTCCAGTTCTTTAATATTCATACGTTCGATGCTGATGAGGGGCTGTTACAACAAGCGCCATATGCATTTGCAGAAGTTTCCAAAGATGCACAGTTTTTGACCTTTCTCTGGAATGCACCTTTGGATGACGAACGTCTGGTTCTTGAAGGTTTGTATATCAGGGACTTTGATAATGCAGGTAACTTTTATCGCCAAAGAATTGATTTTAACTACTTTGGTAGAGACTGGCGGCCAAGACTGGAGTGGATGCACTTTAATGGAACCCGGGAAACAGCGCCTATTGGTCTTTTTGACGATAAGGACTTCATTGAGTTGTCATTGACTTATCAGTTCTAACTCAATGATTGTGTCACAAATACGTAAAATCATTCTCGAGGAGGAGAATTAACATGAAAAATCTAATTAGATATATTTTAACTGCTGGGGCGATGGCATCTTCGGCGATAGCACCCGCTGTCAATGCTGAAACAAATACTGCACTTGATGCATGGAAAACTTTTGCAGCTTCCAGTGGTAATCCAAATCATGCGAAGTGGGTTGCTGAAATTTCTAAACCGGAAGCGATTAAACTCGCTAAAGAATGGAAACAACTGCGTGGTTATGATGCCTATGATCTTATGGCTAAAGCAGATTTACCTAAAGAATTGAAACCCGGTCTCAAGATCACAAAAGATAATGTTAGTCAGTTTCCCTGGTTAAAAGATTATATGCCCCAAGAGATGATTGATCACCTTTCAACCAGCTGGTCTCATATAGATGAAATAACTATTGTACCAACAAATACTTATTACATGCATAAGGGTTATTTAGCAGGTACTAAAGAGTTAAAAGAGAAAAATATTGAAGTCAAGGTCAATGATAAAGGTGAGTTAGTATACCCGGACGGATCTTATGCTTTGATGTCTGGCCCCGGTGCAACTGCAGTA
>JALSSM010000087.1 GCA_026984275.1 Gammaproteobacteria bacterium | reverse complement strand
CCAACCCAGCGACAAACACAATCCCGAAGCGAAGGGAGCCACCCACTGCCGACCAAACCGGCCCCTCCCTGCGGTTTGATATTCAGCCAGATAGACCCTCGCATGCTGCTCTTCAGCAGGTAGATTCAGCAGTGCTGAGTTTGTAGAATCAAGTACGGTATGTCGCTCAATTGATGAAAGCTGAGAAAGGATGATTTCAGGAATCCCTGATCTGATCCGATCAATCTCCAATAAATCCAGAGGATATTTCAGCTGGCAGGATTGAGAATCCAACTGCAAAAATTCCACCCCGGAGGCCTGATATTCTTTCAGGCGTTGAAAAAGATCCTCCTCAGCATAACCCACTAATGAACTTAGTTGCGTTAAATCTGTTATTGCCGATGATGAGAGTTTACTTAAAAGAACCTGATCGAACGTAACGTTTTTTATGTTAACTTTTCCTTGATTCTCGATTGAGTGAAGGGTTAGAGGATGAGGCAGAGAAACTACCCATTCGCGCCAGTTTGTCACCTTTCTCGGTGATTTCCAGATGAGGGCGAAGATCATCCTGAGTATCGCTGAAAAAATCACCAAGAGCCTCCATCACTTTTTCATCCATATCTGGTAGTAATGACATTTGTGAAAAACTGGTTTTTTCCTCGGCGCTGAAATCAGGGCGTTCTTTTGGTGGTCCATCCAGAGAGTCAGCATAAAGGCGTACTGTTTTATCGTCATCTGGACTCATAAATAACTGCACGGTCATTTCCTGAATATCCTTTCTCATCTCTTCGTCAGATTGATTGTTATGTTGAGTTTTTAATTTTGTAAACTCCTCATGAATTTCATCCCTGAAAAGTACCTGAGTACGTTGATGATCAGTCGAAGCTTCTTTTTTATGACGAGGTATTTCGAGAATCGTTGCACTCTCAACAGCATGACTCGCCAGTACATCATTGGGACGTAAAGTTGATTCCGGGAATGTGATTTGGGGTAAGGTGGTATCCGGATCGATTTCAGCTTCTGTTTTGAAACGATTCTGATCATAGGCCGATTCCAGTTCAAACCTGAAAGAAAATTTGTGGATTCTAATCTTGTCACCATCTTTCAGGCGATAGCGTTCTTCAATCCGCTGGCCATTAACAAAGGAACCATTAACACTGCCCTGATCTTGTAACCAATAGGCGCCTTCATCATATTCAATGACGGCATGACGACGCCCTATCGTAACATCGGGAATAACAATAGAATCATAAACTTCACTATCGCTAGCTTCGATTCTGCCAATCATCACAGGTTTTTCAGAGAAAGCATATCGTTCGATACTTGTACAGTTATTGCTGTCAACCAGAAAGGCTTTTTGCCCTTTGCTGGACGGATCATCATCAAAATTATCCCGGTGGCGATTAAATTGCCGGAACGAGATCATGGTCAACACGGCACAGACAACAAACACCAGCACAGCGATCCCCAGCCAGACCTGTGCGCCTGTCATATTATGGAAGCCTTCCAGTATTTGTTGATATCCCATATTTCTTTGTTCTACGTTCAGTCCTGACCCGTTGCCACAGGTCGAGATGGATCAGCGCTCCATTCGCTCCATGAACCACCATAAAGCCTCGGTTCAGCCAACCCTGCATGACTCACCGCCAGTATGTTGTGGCAGGCCGTGACACCTGAACCACAGTAAAAAACTGCATATTCCGATCCAGTTTCGCCCAGTAAGTTTTCGAAACTTTCCTGCAACTGATCCGGTGAAAGAAATTGTCCATTCCCATTCAAATTCTTCTGCCAGAAATGATTGATCGCACCAGGTATGTGTCCCGCCGCCCGATCTATCGGTTCCAGCTTGCCCTGATAGCGATCAGGATCACGTGAATCAATCAATAATTTCACTTCTGAAATCTGATCAAGAAGCACAAGCCTTTCTGAGACGGGATCACCGGAAAATTCTGCCTCCGGATTACTCGTCTCACCCGACTCTTGTGGCCTGTTATTTTCCGAGATCCAGGCCGACCATCCACCATCAAGTACAGCGACAGCATCATGTTGCATATATCTCAACATCCACCATAACCGTGCAGCAAAAGCACCACCGATATCATCATAAACGATGACCTGTTTACTCGAATCGATGCCCAGTTGCGAAAACGTCCTGATCATCGTCTCTGGCGCAGGCATCGGATGCCGTCCATGATCGGTGACTGGTTTTCCACTGAGATCACCACTGACACTGGCATAAACTGCCCCCGGAATATGTGATTCCAGCCAAGCCTTCTGCCCGGCTTCTCCATGCATCAGATCATATCGACAATCAACGATGATCCAGTCAGAATGTCCAAGATTTTTTGCCAGTGTTTCACTATCAATTAAGGTTCTATACATAGCTATTTTACAGTTATTAACATAATAATAACGCAAATCTTCAACTTGTCAGCATTAAATTCATGTTATTTTTGTGTGATGCAACATAAATCCCTGATTTTTAAACCTTGTCGGTTGGTATTGTTAGCCCTTATTCCTGCATTTTTGAGTGCCTGTTCGACACTGGGTTACTACTCGCAGTCTGTCCGTGGCCAGGTTTCGGTGATGTCAAAACGTGTGCCGATCAAAACAATTATTGCGGATAAAAAGACCACCGCTCAACAAAAAGCCTTGCTTGAAAATATCTTGTCAATACGCCAATTTGCAAGTAAGCAATTACTACTTCCAGATAATAAAAGCTATACCACTTATGTCGATCTTGATCAGGCATACGTTGTCTGGAATGTATTTGCAGCACCGGAATTTTCATTGACACCGATCAGCTCTTGTTTTCTGGTTGTCGGATGCCTGCAATACAGGGGATTTTTTGCCAAGCAGGATGCTCTGGATTACGCGCATGAACTAAGAAAAGCGAACAACGATGTGTTTGTCGGCGGTGTTTCGGCCTATTCCACACTGGGCTGGTTTGACGATCCTGTCCTGAGTTCAATGCTCACTTATGGGGAGTTCCGTCTCGCCGAGGTGATCTTTCATGAGCTTGCTCATCAACTCATTTACATAAAAGATGATTCTGAATTTAATGAGGCCTTTGCCACGGCGGTTGGTGAAATGGGCGTCAGACGTTGGTTACAGAAAAATCAGCGAGAAGATGATCTCAAACGTTTTACACAGAGCAAGCAATGGGAGATCGAGTTTATCCAGCTGGTTCTGGAGACCCGGCGGCAACTTAAAAGATTATATGAATCCGATTTACCTGTGAAAGAGATGAGAAAGAAAAAAACATTGATTTTCGACCAGCTTCGATCTGATTATGCTGCATTAAAGGCCTCCTGGGACAATCCTCCTGATTACGATAATTGGATGAATCATGATCTGAACAATGCAAAGATTGCTTCCGTCGTTACTTATTATGATCTGACCAAATCCTTTGCGACTCTACTTGCTCTGTCGAACGATGATCTGGTGCTGTTTTATCAACGAGTAAAACACCTTGGAACACTGGACAAAGAAATACGTCACGACTGTCTTCAAAACCTCACAAACAATCCTTCTGATCAAATCAATTGTTAAGATTCCTGATTTTTTCTGATAATCTATTTCTTATGAAAATAACACTGGTAAAAAAAATCAAGGTCGATGGTGAACCTTGCAAAAAATGTCAGGAAGTTGAGCAAAGACTGATCGATTCTGATCTGATGGGTAGGATTGATCAGATCGTGATCGCCGATGAACGTGACCCGGAAAGCGAAGGCATGAAGCTGGCCGCCGCCCATGAAGTCAATCTGGCGCCTTTTTTTATTGTAGAAGATGACGACGGGAATACAACGATCTACACCATTTATTTCAAGTTTGTGAAAGAAGTTCTTGGTGCTTAGTAAATCGCTATTTCAGTCTACTATGAAATCTCTTTGAAGATGGCCTGCAGGAGTTGATTGTATCCGCTCCTGCAAAACATTGATGTCCTTAATGGTTTGGTAATTCAATGCCTTTAAAGAGTACATCTATTGCTTCCCGATCTTTTGCCTGCATCGCCTGCTCGACGATTTCCCTGGTCAGGTGTGGTGCAAACTGGCTGATAAAGTCATACATATAGCCACGTAGAAAAGCACTTTTCCTGAAGCCGATCTGCGTAATCTCGGTTTGAAACAAATGGCTGGCATCCAGCACACAGAGTTCAGAATCCGCCACCGGATCATAAGCCATGCTGGCGATGATCCCGATCCCCAGACCAAGCCGCACATAAGTTTTGATGACATCTGCGTCAACGGCTGTAAAGACGACCTTGGGCTGCAAACCTTTTTCACTGAAGGCGTTATCCAGATGCGAGCGACCGGTAAAACCGAAAACATAAGTGACGATGGGATATTTCGCAACCTCTTCCAGTGTCAGTTGATCAAGCTCTGTCAGAGGATGATCCCTGGGCACAACAATACTTCGATTCCAGCGATAGCATGGCAACATGATCAGATCACTAAACAGTTCTAATGCTTCGGTCGCGATTGCAAAATCTACCTTACGGCTAACAGCCAGCTCAGAGATCTGCATCGGTGTCCCCTGTTGCATGTGTAAAGAAACACCCGGATATTTCTCCATAAAAGCCGTGATCACTTCAGGCAAGGCATAGCGTGCCTGAGTGTGAGTGGTTGCGATGGTCAGGCTCCCCTGAGAATCATCATTATGCTCTGCGGAAACACGACGAATATTTTCAACTTCACCCAGGATCTTTCCGGCCAGATCCAGAATATCTTTCCCGGCAGGTGTGACTTCAGTCAGGTGCTTGCCGCTACGGGAGAATATCTGTAATCCGAGTTCATCCTCAAGCAATCGGATCTGCTTGCTGATCCCCGGTTGCGAAGTAAAGAGACTTTCGGCTGTCGCAGAAACATTCAGGTCGTGTCTTGCGACTTCCCAGATATATTTAAGCTGTTGTAGTTTCATATCTTTTATAAATCAAACGAATAAAAATAATGATATATATTCTTTATTATTATAGTTGATGATCGCTATTTTGCCTATCTCCTGAAGAGACACGCATAAAAAAGGGGGCCGTAGCCCCCTTGTTGAGACCTGATGGCCTCTGTTCAGGCAACGGCCTGATTTTTGCTAAATTCCATGATCATTTTCTGAATTTGATCCTTCAATAATAATTTTTCTTTTTTCATTTTCTCTAATGACATGTCGTCAATCGCAAGATCACCTTCAGTTGCCTTTTTTACCTGTTGATCCAGATAATGGTGTTTGTCGTATAAACGTTTGAAGTTGATTTCTGATAATAAGAGTGATCGGACGGCCTGTGCTTCGTGTTCTGACATATATAATTCTCCTGGTTCATCGAACTGATTAAATATATGAAACATCTGACTCCTCAGTGGTCGTTGTGCCCAAACCTGATTTCAAAAAGCTTGTCAGGCCGGAAAAGTTCTCACAACGCATGATCTAGGCGAGGAACGTCATATCGGAAAAGAATGAAAAACTGATGTTACTTTCCCGTACAACTAAATCTAGATCATGATCCTGTTTTCGGCAAGATCATTTTTTACTTGAACTTCAGGACGTAACTTACACCATTTGTATGGTACTTACTGTTACCTGGATCACATTATGGTGATCGGGGTAGATTCCCGTATCGAAAAGGAAAAGTTCCCAGCATTTCTCATCTTTATTCTCATGACTTCAAAGCGATCTCTCCTTTAGGATTGTATTCATTAAATTAACTGGTTCGAGTTTATGGAATATATCAGGATTTTATTAGTAGATGATCACGCTGTTGTCCGTGAAGGTTATAAAATGCTCTTGCAGGAACATCCTGATCTGAAGGTAGTGGCAGAGGCTGGTGATGGCGAAACAGCCTGTCAGTTGTATCGTCAGAAAGCACCCGATCTGGTGATTATGGACATTTCCTTACCGGGTATTAGTGGAATAGAAGCGGTTCGGCGAATCGTCTCCCGTGATGAAAATGCCAAAGTCGCTATTTTCAGCTTTCACGATGATATGATTTTTGTTGAACAAGCATTGCAAGTTGGCGCCCTCGGCTACATTACCAAAAACAGCGAACCGGAAATCCTGATGCAAGCTCTACGGACAATCGCTGAGGGTGGAATTTTTCTTGATCCTCAGATTGCTCAAAAATTAGCCTTCCAGAAAAGTATTGGTGGGTCTTCGGTGCTTGAATCATTATCACCCAGAGAATTTGAAATCACCCGTTTGATGGCTGAAGGTCTGGGTATTCATGAGATCGCCCAACAATTATCTTTGAACTACAAAACAGTGGCAAATTACAATACACAGATCAAACGTAAATTAAATGTGTCCAGCGTTGCAGACATTACTCGACTGGCCATACGCCATGGCCTGATCGAAGCTTAGAAAATGAGCAATCACTCCTTGCTCGGCATCCTGTCTTGTTTGACCTGCCTTTTCCTGAGTGCTTGTCAGGAAAAGACGTTGAATGGAGACCTGTTTCCACAAACAGAAAACATGACCTGGCACTATAACGCATCCTTTCGTGCGGGCCGTGTGTACAGTCACCACAAAATGGTGATAACTAACAAAAATACTGAATTTGAGGGTGAAAAAGTCATCTCACACCAATTTCATAATGGTGACATTGCTTATTATGGAAAAAATGAGAATGGGGTTTTTCGTATCGCATTCTATTCCAGCAGTGATGGCCTGGTAAAAGATCCAGACGATCACTTTCTGATCCACTTTCCACTTGCAGCAGGAACAAAATGGAAAATTCGTAGTAAACCCTTCTTCCTGGAACAAAGTGTTCGCAAAATTAATTCAGGGCAGGCATCACTGTCAGCAGATTTAAAAATTAATCCATTATTTATGGAATATAAAATCTCAGCAGTTAATGAAAAGATCACCGTGTCTGCCGGTAAATATTCCCACTGCGTTCGTATCACAGGAACAGGTGAAACCACGGCTAATGGTCCAGAAATTGGTTCTACAAAAATCAGTGTTGTACAGACAGACTGGTACGCTCCAGGAGTCGGACTCATAAAATCAGAACGTCAGGAAGTGACCGATCTTGACTGGGCAAAATCCAGCACCTACACCATGGAACTGGATAAGATCTATTAAGCATAAGAAAGACCTGAAAAATTCACTCCTTTATTTTTTTAAATAGTTTCCCCTGTCTGTTTTTCAGGAAAATTCGTAATCACTGCTTGTTACATATTCCTGAAATTTTAATGAATGTTTCAGGACTCTGCCGGGGCATATATCCATAAAAGAAAAAATGTGCAGAATGTGTTGTAGCCTTTAATTTTTCATCAGGAAAAAATAAAAGTGCGTAATTTACAGATAATAAAAACACACTTTTTCTGGCTACCTAAATACTCAAGTTAAGGAGGTTATTACAATGAAAAAGAAACAGTTACCAGGGTCACTGAGCATTGCGTTAGGTGCCACTTTCGCTGTCTCGATTGCTGGTGCAGGCATCGCAAATGCTGAAGAGAATCCCTTTGCTCTTTCATCTTTTGAAAAAAGCTATCAGGTTGCAGTTGATACCAGTGGTGCTGTAGACGCCGCCGTAGATGCAGCTAAAGAAGCCGTTGCAGATGCAATGGAAGATGCACCAGGCCGAGATATGGCAGGTAACATGGTGAATTACAACTATGGTGGCGATAGTAAAGGTACTTATGCAGGTGGCAAAGTAGGAACAGGTGTCAAAGATCCGAGTGTCTGCGGCACGTTTACAGGAGCTGTCTGCGGTGCTGATGGCGGCGGTCACCTGAAAAAATAATAATGTGATTTAAGACGTTTATGACGTCACAAAACAGGAGGAAAAAGATGAAATATTCTTTTAAAACCAAACTGATGGTTGCTTCACTGGCATTCGGTGTCAGCTCAGCAGCTTCAGCAAATGATGAGCTAATAAAATTACAGGAAAACCCAAATTACTGGGTGATGCCTGCTGGTAATTATGATGGAACCCGATTCAGTAAACTGGATCAAATCAATAAAACCAACGTCAAAGACCTGAAAATGGCCTGGAGTTTTTCTACTGGCGTTTTACGTGGGCATGAAGGTGGACCTTTGATCTTGCCTTCCAGTTCTACTGGCCTTGAAGGCGATACTTTGTATATCCACGCCGCTTTCCCAAACAATGTGTTCGCGATTGATCTGGATTCACTGGAAGTCATCTGGGAGTATATCCCTGTTCAGGACTACAATGAAACTGTACCCGTTATGTGCTGTGATACGATAAACCGTGGTCTGGCTTATGGGGATGGCAAGATCCTGTTGCAACAGGCAGACACCAATCTGGTCGCGATAAATGCAAAAACCGGTGAAAGAGTCTGGCAGACAAAAAATGGTGACCCAAAACTCGGACAAACCAATACCAATGCACCCCATGTTATGAAAGACAAAGTCATTACAGGCATGTCTGGAGCAGAGTTTGGTGTCCGCTGCTGGATCGCTGCTTATGATCTAAAAGATGGCCACTTGGTCTGGAAGGCTTATAGCATGGGACCGGATGAGGATATTCTGGTTGATGGCAACAAAACCACGTCAATGCTGAAACCCGTTGGTAAAAATTCTTCTTTGAAATCCTGGAAAGGTGATCAATGGAAAATCGGTGGTGGCTCTGTCTGGGGCTGGTGGCCATACGATCCTGAACTGAACTCTCTGTTCTATGGATCAGGTAATCCGAGCACTTGGAATCCTTCGGTTCGTCCCGGTGATAACAAGTATAGTATGACCATGTGGCGACGTGATGTGGACACTGGAATGGCTTATTGGGTTTACCAAATGACACCTCATGACGAATGGGACTATGACGGCATCAATGAAATGATCCTGGTTGACATGAAGGTCAAGGGTAAGAACCGTAAAGCACTGGTCCACTTTGACCGAAATGGATTTGGTTACACCATGGATCGGGTCACAGGTGAATTGCTGGTTGCCGAAAAGTTTGATCCAGCCGTGAACTGGGCGACTCATGTTGATATGAAAACCGGTCGACCACAGAAAGTACTGCGTTACAGTACTCACCATAATGGTGAAGATGTTAACTCAACCAACATCTGTCCGGCTGCTCTAGGTTCGAAAGATCAACAGCCTTCTGCATACTCTCCAAGAACTGGTTTGTTCTATGTTCCAACAAACCACGTTTGTATGGATTATGAACCTGTCAGTGGTGGTCAATACGTTGCTGGTCAGCCATATGTTAATGCGGTATTGAATATGTTCCCTGCCGGTCGTGTCTCTCCGGGTGAAAAATTCAACAACAATGCTGACAACAACAACCTGGGTAACTTTATCGCCTGGGATGCTGACAAAGGTAAGATCGTCTGGAGTATCCATGAACGTTTCTCTGTATGGTCAGGCGCTCTGGCAACTGCGGGTGATATTGTCTTCTACGGAAACCTTGAAGGCTATCTGAAAGCCATCGATGCGAAGAGCGGGAAACTGCTATGGAAATTCAAAACACCATCCGGCATCATTGGCAATACTCACACATGGATGCATAAAGGCAAACAGTATGTGGGCGTACTCTCAGGTGTTGGTGGCTGGGCTGGTATAGGCATGGCCGCAGGCTTGATCAACGATACTGACGGGCTTGGTGCAGTTGGTGCCTACAAGGGACTGAACAACTTTACCCGTCTCGGTGGCGTACTGAGTGTTTTCAGTCTGCCATAAACAGTTTGCCTTATAATTAAAGCATCTAAGAAACGCCAGATTCGGGAAACCAGTCTGGCGTTTTTTTATTTCATAACAAATAGCCACCCTTCTCAAACCCTGAATTTATCATCGCTGTTACTTCTGAACTATTAACTGGCAATAAAATAGATCATCCGGATCGATTTTATTAGCGCCTGTGCCAATGATGACATATCCCTGTGTCACGTAATTAATCCGGCAATCTTTATTGACAGGTTAATAAATCAGTAGAGGTGATACGGGAATTTTTCCTGCCATTAAAAGGAAAAACAGATTATGCGATTTTCTGTTTTCCCTGTTAGGATCCTTTCTTGATTAAAAATAACAACTTACGTTTTGGGGATCAAAATGAAAAACAAACCTTTTCCTACACGCATGATTGGGCAGAAAACCATGCTTGTCGCTTTGATTGCATCTGCATTTTCAGTCACGGCTGAAGAAAATAGTAGCGTCAAATCAATGGACACAATGGAAGTCATTGGTGTAACTCCGACTCACGGTGTTGGCTTGCCAATTGAAAGTATTCCATCGAATATACAAAGTGCCACCGCCGAGGATCTTGAACAGTCACAAAGTCTTGATCTTAGCGAATATATGAATCGAAATCTCGGTAGTGTCAATATCAACGACGCACAAAACAACCCGCTTCAACCCGATGTTCAGTATCGGGGTTTCTCGGCTTCTCCGCTGCTTGGTTTGCCACAGGGACTCGCTGTTTATCAAAACGGTGTACGCATCAATGAGGCCTTTGGTGATACGGTCAACTGGGATCTGATTCCGAAATCAGCGATCAACAGTATCAACCTGATCGGTGGTGCGAGTCCATTGTTTGGCCTCAATACACTAGGCGGTGCACTTTCTATTGAGACTAAAAATGGTTTTACCAGTGACCAGGATTCTGTTGAGGCTTCATTTGGTTCTTTTGGACGTTTCCAGACCAATATGGAAAGTGCGGGTAATAATGGTACTTTTGGTTATTTCATCACAGCCAGCTTTTTTGAAGAAAATGGTTGGCGTGATTTTTCCGATTCTGATGCCACAAATCTATTTGGTACACTCAGTTGGCGATCAGAAAACAGTACATTGGATTTGAATCTTGCACACGGCAATACCCATCTTCAGGGCAATGGCGCTGCTCCTGTTGAGTTGCTGGCAATAGACAGAGAAGCCGGTTTTACCTTTGTTGATATTACCGAAAACAATATGAATCTGGTTGATCTGGAAGGAACACACTGGATGAATGATGCTGTTCAACTTTCTGGCAATGTATTTTATCGCTGGAATGATACGAACTCCTTCAATGGGGATGGTACTGCCTATGTTGGATGTAGTGATGTAGGACTATTATTTCAGGAAGATGATGTTGATCCAGCCGTCGGAGGGGATCCTGAAGAATGTGATGTGGCTGCCGATCATGCGGGTGCAACACCTATTGAAGATCAAAATGGCCTGAATGTTGCCGATGATCAGAACGCGATTAATAATATTAGTCAGAGAGATCAAAAAAGTTACGGTGGAAATATGCAGGCCACTTTCTTACAGGATCTTTTCCAGCATGAAAATCAACTTATCGTAGGTGCTGGTTACTTTAAAGGTACGGCAAGCTTTGCTTCACAAGTTGAAGTAGCCTCTCTTAAAGAAAATCGCTTTACAACCAGGACAGGAAGTTTCATTCCTGATGACCGAGTTAATGTCGATACCAGCACGCGTACCTGGTCTATCTACTTCACAGATACCTTTGGTCTGTCTGATACACTAAACCTGACAGTTTCAGGTCGCTACAATGAAACCAATGTTAAGATTCAGGATCTGACGGGATTAACTCCCGAGTTGAATGGTGATCATGATTTTGGACGCTTCAACCCGGCTGTTGGCCTAACCTGGCAAGCGATGGAAAATCTGAATGTTTACACCAGCTACAATGAATCTTCGCGCGCACCGACGCCTGTAGAATTATCCTGTGCGGATCCTGATGCACCCTGCACCTTACCAAATGCCTTCCTGGCTGATCCACCACTGGATCAGGTGGTGGCTAAAAGTGTGGAAGCCGGAGTCCGCGGTAGTTATGCAGACTTGATCAACTGGAACTTGAGTTTATTCCACACGATAAATAAGGATGACATTATCTTTCAGTCCACCGGAGGTACTACAGGTAATCAAGGATTCTTTGATAATATTGGTGATACTAAACGACAAGGTATAGAACTAGGGCTAAGTGGAGACTACGCTCGAATTAACTGGTTCCTGAATTACAGTTATGTTGATGCCACTTTTGATTCCAGTTTTCTAACCAATAGTCCCACTCATCCACTGGCTGACGACAACGGTTTAATTCAGGTCAATTCTGGAGATCGTATTCCCGGTATTCCTGACCACACTTTGAAATTAGGAGCTGATTATGCCTTCTCTGATGCCTTCAGCATTGGCGGCGATATAGTCTATAACAGCGGCCAGTATTTACGAGGTGATGAAGCCAATTTATTGGATAAAACTGACTCATATACCGTCGTTAATCTTCACGCAAACTACAAGGTGAATAAGATGGTGTCTGTATTTGCCAAAGTTAATAACCTGTTCGACACTGATTATGAAACCTTTGGCATACTCGGCGATCCTGGTGAAGTCTTTGATGGTAGTTCACCGGGCTTTTCTCCCACCATGTCCAATCCGCGATTCCTCGGCGCAGGTGCACCCATCGGTGGCTGGCTTGGTGTTCGTGTGAATTTTTAGTACGAAAAACACCATCAACTAAAAATGCCCCTGCTTTCTTTTGAAACAGGGGCATTTTTTTATTTTCTATACTCTACGACTTACTTTCTGTACTCACCAGAACTCATGATATTATGTTTATCCGTACCATGATTTATCGCCAGCTTGACCATCTCAGCAATACTACTAACTTCCAGCTTTTGCTTAATCTTTAACATATAGTTTGAAACCGTTTTCTGACTTAATGATAAGTTCTGAGCAATTTGTGCTGTCGGGGAACCATTTACCAGTTGAGTAAAAATATCAAACTCCCGGTTGGACAACTTTAATATCGGGTTTGATCGATTGGTCACACTCCCAATCGCTAATGTTTGTGCAATATCAGGACTAAAATAATTCCCCCCTCTTATTACCTCCTTGATTCCATGAACCAGTATCTCAGGTGGACTTGTTTTGGTCACAAAACCTTTTGCACCATTTTTAATCGATCGAGAAGCAAAACTGGCATCATCGTGCATTGTCAGAATAATAATTTTTGCATTTTCATCGTTATTACAGATCCGACGAACTGCCTCCAACCCCCCCATTCCTTCCATCGTCAAATCCATAATGACCACATCCGGCATAAGGCTTTGATATAGCTTGCATGCTTCTTCGCCACTGATTGCCTCACCAACAATTTCAAAACCAGCCTGACCTAACAACTCACGGCACCCTGATCGCATAACGATATGATCGTCAACCAACAAGATGCTGTTTTTTTTCACCATAAAGGACTATTCCAGATCATTATCTTCAATCTTTTTGGGAGACTTTCCTGCTATTGGTAGGTTTAAATCATGACATTTTTAATGAATTTCACATCTGGCAACCATCCCCAAAAAGGGCAATACTAAACATTGGCAAATGTTTAATGGACATCAGAAGGTACGTTCATAAAAAAGCAGCTGCAGAAATTCATAGTCTCTTTATATTTAGATGTTACAGTTAGCACTTTCGGCCATCAGATGATGGCCTTTTTTTGCCTGACTTATTTACTGGCAACCCTCTGAGTCTTCTATCTCCAGCCCCAGACTATCCAGATCATGTCGATCGACAACACCCACAACGGGTGCTTCACCGACAATCTTTCCATCTTCTACCAATAGCATTAATTGACGCAACTGCCCTGTAGATCGGAAACTCATTTTTACACCTTTGTTTCCATCAAAAACCAGATCGTTTTTTAGAAAATGTAATAGCACTTCGGGCTTTGTTGACTGTGTTCTAACCACCGCATCAGCGACTATTTTTACCGCAGCCCAACCTGCATATGAATAATCATCCATGCGTTGCAAAGAAGCCTCTCTAAAACGATTATTCAACTGCTTTGCGGCATATTTCCTGAAATCTGGATGCCATGATTGTGCTATCGCTTTCGAAGCTGGATTTTTCTTTTTCCATTGTGCTTCTGCATCCTTTTTCATTTGATCACTGGGGATAACATGCAAAACATTAGGCAAACATAATTGTCTTAGAATATTGTGTTCTTCTGACAAATTTAGAATAGGAATCCCAGGGTTGAGTTGACTCAGGATGCGTAAACTTTCCACATCTACATCTGCCAGAATTGCTGAAGGTACGGGATCTTTTACCGGGATCAAATTACTGTCAGGATAATTCTTGCCGATGTATTTTTGTCCAAGAAACTCACCCTGAAGGTTTGCCTCGTTGATTCCCTGAACAACACCCAGGTAGGGTGGGTTTTCAGACCCACCAAAGAATGCAAGATTGATCTCCAGTTGATCAGCCGCCTTCGCTACTGATTGAAACAGACCAAACAAAGCCAGCAAAAAAATCGCCAGCAAACTATGCTGGCGATTATGATTTATATTTATGAAATTCATTATTTTTTTAATCTCCATATACTACTAATTTCACCACTCTATTTTTTCGTCACGGCCTTTAAATTTGGAACGCAGATAAGTCAATACCAACCAGACATCTTCTGTGGTCATATCGGTCATCTCGCCGACTTGCGGCATAGGCGCCACGACAGATTCTTTTTTAACCCGGACGTGCCCCTGTGCCATTAACTGATCAGAACCCAGTGTGATTAAACGAAACAACACATCATCATTGCCCCCATAAACCCACTTCTCATTGATCGCTGATGGACACATGCCACCACCACCGCCACCACCATGACAACCACTGCAACCAAATGAAAACCATTTTTTCTTACCCTCTTCTATCTTATCTGCGTCTCCGGTGAATGGGTTCTTTAGTTTGATACTGGTATCCTTTGCCACCTCAGGTGCTGACTTTCCATCTTCCAGACCAGACACTTCTGGCAACCCTTCTACTTCTTCTTTTGCATCAGGAATAGGCTGATCAACAGCCGCAAGCACAATCGGTTCTTTAAATTTGCTACTCTCTGCCTGACTTGCTGCTGGTGCAGACCCCATATCGACATCAACAACCTCCGTTCCCATAGATTTTTCTACTGGCTGATTGGGTGCAGGATCATCAGAGGCATTACAGGCGACTAATATTCCGGCTCCACTCACTAACATTGCTATCGATATTTTTTTCCATTGACTAATCATTGTTTCTCCTCTTTTTCAATTAATTTTATAACTACTTTTCTACGGAACCTCGTCATACTCCAGGTTTTCAAAATCATATCTCGGGATCTGTATCCACCTTCCATCGATGTTTTGTGGAATCTTATGGATCCTTACATCACCCACTTTTATCTCACCCGTTTTTTCATCCAACCAGAAATCAATGTCGTAAAATTTTTCCTTACTATCTTTCTCACGAAAATCGGTACAGGCGAAATAACGACCATCTTCTTTCAGTTTTCGAACAGGCATATGAATATCCACAAAATCCAGATCAATTTCTTCGCCTGTTTCTGAATCCTTTAATTTATAAAAACCGTTATTATTTCTTTTCTGATCAGCAATATGTTCGTGAATCGCTGACATGATTTCCCAGCCACGTTTTTCTTCACTCTCACCCGGGTGCTCCGAGGCCGGTAACCACCACCAGGGAGCAGGTAAACGGGTTGCAAGCACGTAACTGTCATCCACTTTCTTTGGTTCTTTGTAGAGGCGGATATCCATGATCTCTATTTGATCTGCAGGCGCCTTAAGCCAGAAATCCAGTACATACTGTTTATCAGGATTATCTTTATGATGAAACTTCACACTGGGGAAAACGCCGTAACCATGCATGCGACGAACGAACAGGATCTCGTCATAAACCAATGGCAACTCTGTTCCATAGCGAGGATCAATAAATGGATAAACACCATCGATGATGTTTTTTTCAAGATGATCTTTTATGAAAGCTTTTCCTTCTTCAGGCGTGATTTCACGACCTGCTTTTTTCAGCGCTTCAGGAATATTCGGTTCGGTCTTAGTGTTCTGATCTGCATCCGGTGTCAGTGCTGCAAACTTTTTTGCTTTTTCAAGATTGCCCTCCGGATCCTGTAAAAAAGTATCTCGAGATGCTCTGCTTGAAAAACAGAGAACCTTACCATCCTCAAACGTCATCCTTGTTTTACAATCTGTATCGACCATCTGTCCCTGTGACAGACCGGTAACACAGCGCCCACCAAATAAAAGAGCCTCTCCTTCTTCCAGCTCAATTTCGGTTGAAGCAAAAACACTTTGTGAAGTGATCAATGTCACCATCAATAATAAAAATTTACTGTTCATGAATCACCTCCTTGATTCAATAAGTTCTCAACATCATCAAAACCATTTTTATGTGCGATGGTTAATGCTGTTTGTCCATCATCAGTGGATGCATCAATCTTTGCACCGGCTTTGATCAAGTGTTCAACCAGCAATATTTCCTTACTTGCAACTGCGATCATCAAGGCTGTCACGCCCACCTTATTTCTTGCATTTACGTCTGCACCATGTTTCAGCAGGGCAATCGTATTTTTTTCGGCATGTTTGGCCACAGCAACCATCAAAGGTGTATAACCCGCCGGATTCTTGCTATTGAGATCCAGTCCACGTTCTATCAGATATTCCACCAGTGAAGGCGAAGCAAATTCAACCGCGACATGTAATGCTGTTAAACCCTTTTTATTAGTGACTGTCGGATCAGCACCGGCATCCAGTAACATTCCCGCTGATTCCTGATCATCTTTTTCGATTGATAACAGTAAAGGAGATCTGCCATTACCATCGGTGAGTTCAAGATCGGCTCCTCGTTCGATCAACACTTTTGTTACACGCTGATATTTGTTTCTTAACGCGTTGGTCAGAGGTGTGTATCCCTGTGGATCGCGTGCATTTACATCAGCTCCCTTATCCAAAAGATATTTAATGCGTGGCAGATCGTCCGCTATGATTGCGTTGTTCAGCTCCTGGTTTATATCGGCTCCGTCAGCCAACCATTTATCTACATCTGACAGTGCAACATCACCATCACCGGGGCCAGGTTCTACTGGGGTTGTGATGTCTCCATAGGGACCATGTTCTGGTAAATGTCCGGAGATCAGACAACTGTCACATTTCACTAATGGCACACCGAATTCTTCCAGTATTTTCTGAATTTTTTCTTTTTCCTTTACCAGTGTTTCGTTCAGCAGTTTTGCCAACTCACCCTTTCTACGATCAATACCCAATGACATATCAAATTGAAGATAAACGGTGTCTTCAAGAACATTCATTGGGACAAGTGTCAAAGGTTCATTTAACTTCGCCTTGTGATAACCAGCATGAGCACCCCAGACTGCAGCCATATCGATTTCACCACGGGTTACTTTTTCCACCTGCTGGTGGGGTTGTACTTTTTCATCCAGATCACCTACCCAGCTCATGGCATGCACGACGGTATTCTTTTTTATTCCATGCCGACGTAAGGCTTCCCTGGCGGCTGATCGCTGGAAAACACCTATACTGGCTTCTTTCAAAATGGGGTCATCCAGACTCTTGATGTTGTAATCTCTGTCGTTGCGATGAACAATCACGTAGGTTGTTCGGTAATAAGGTTGGGTCGTCAGAATACGTGGCATATTGGCGGGGACGCTCATCATCACATCACACTTACCTTCTCCAAAAGTTTTTCTTGTTAAGCCCCGCTCAATGGTTGGCCGCCAGAAATAGCTTAAATTAGCGCCCAGAGATTCGGCCAGAACTTCGGCAATTTTATTTTGAAAACCTTCACCTTTTATATTTGATAAAGGCATGTTTCCCGGATCAGCACAGACGCGCAAGGTTGAAATTTTATTTGCTTCGCTTGCAGCAACATTGCCTGAAACCAATATCATGATTGACAAGACCCCAAGCCATTTTTGTGCACCATGTTTCATGTACTGTTCCTCTTTTATTATTATCCAATAATCAATAAAGCATCCGATGCCTTTCAACACCGGATGCTGTTTACTACTTACTTTTCAGCCAGAAAACTGGATCAGTCCATCAAACGGAAGGTATACAAAGTACCGCCCGCTGGAAGTTTCATCATGTCGTTGTCTGCTGAAATAGCCGACGCACCAATCGCGCCATAAGGATCGCTGGTGTCCAGATCTAACAGTGGAGGTAAACCAACCCAACCGCCCATTCCTGACCAGATTGAGACATATTGTTTGCCTGCTGTTTTATAAGTGATCGGGTTACCGATGATTCCAGAACCGAGACGACGCTCCCAGAGTTTCTTACCTGTATTTCGATCAATTGCTCTGAAGTCACCATCAAAGCTACCGTAGAAAGCAAGTCCGCCATCAGTGACGAGTGCGCCACCCCAGTTTGGATAGTTATCTGCAATTTCCCAGACAGTTTTACCAGTCTTTACGTTGAACTTTTTGAATTTGCCCAATACGCCCGGAACTTCTGCCTTCATATGTACATTAGCGAAAACATAGACCGTACCTTGTGTTGTATGGGTACGCTCGGTGGGTTCATCCGTCATACACCAGTTGTTGGTTGGGCAATAGAAATAATCGGGATCGTTGGGATCAACCGCACAAGGTTGTTGATCTTTACCACCCATTGCTGATGGACAAGCATGTGTTGCCACGCCAATTGCGAATGGAGAATTTTTCTTAACCTTAACTGGACGACCTGTTGCCAGATCTACTTTTTCAGCCCAGTCGACGGTAACGAATTTATGTGCTCGAAGCAGGGTTCCATCACGTCGATCAAGAACATAGGCAAAACCATTTCGATCAAAATGAACAAGAACTGGTCGTTTCTTCTGACCGTCAATATCCATTTCCACCAGAATGTTTTCGTTCACGCCATCATAGTCCCACTGATCAAATGGTGTCATCTGATAAGCCCAATGAGCCAGACCACTATCGGCATCGCGGGCAAAAATCGTCATTGACCATTTGTTATCCCATTTACCGGTGTTACATTTTTCATGCGTGTCTTCACCACAACGATAGGAAGGACTCCAGTGTCCCGGATTACCTGTTGATGCATACACAAGATTCAGTTTTGGATCAAAGGAATACCACGCCCAGGGAGAACCACCGCCGATCTTCCATTCATCACGGGGATACGTGGTAGCACCAATATCAGAGCCTGCGGTTCCATAGTGCGGATTCGCCTTGTTGAAGTCCGGTGCATAACCCACATCTTTATCAGGGCCGGTGCTGTGCCATTTCCAGGCCACGGTACCATCTTTCAGGTTGTATGCTGTCAGACGGCCTCGGGCGGCAAATTCGTCACCACCAAAACCGGCAATGACCTTGTCTTTAACAATGATCGGTGCCGGTGTCTGGGTTTCACCATGCTCTGGATAGGAATGTTTGACAACCCAGTTTTCTTTACCGGTTGTCGCATCCAGATTGATCAAATATCCATCAAGTGTTCCAAAGACCACCTGATTATCGACATAAGACAAACCACGGTTTACAACGTCACAACACGCTCGAGGGATTGCAGATTCATCACGATCAGTTTTCTTTTCATAACGCCAGGCAATTTTGTAGTTGTCAGGATTAGACAAATCTAATGCCCATACAATATTAGGCCACGCTGTGACCGCGTACATCATCGGCTTACCACCCACATCGCTGATAAACAAAGGCTGCCCTTCATGACCTCGCAAGGTCGCACTGGACAGAGACCAGATCAGGTTAAGATCCTTAACATTTTTTGTGTTGATATCCTTTAAAGTACTGTGACGATTAAGACCATAATTACCTCCAATCGACCCCCACTGGTTTGGATCCTGCGATCGTGCGATCACCTCATCATTTGCCATCGAAATGCCCGGAAGTGTCAGAGCTGTTGCGACAATAGCCGCTTGTGCTGACATCAGGGCGATTTTGAATTTTTTCATTCTAAACCTCCTAACGAGATAGTTATTATTAAGTAAGCCATACAGCCCCCCTGCT
>JALSSM010000086.1 GCA_026984275.1 Gammaproteobacteria bacterium | reverse complement strand
TTTGGGGAATGAAGGTTTTCTTGCCGGTGTGGCATAGGAAATCACTTTCGCATCTGCCCGCTGGACTTCCATATTAGATTGTTCACTGGTTTCTTTAAAGCGTGTCAGAAAAGTATTTAAGAGTTTGCGTGTTGCTTCTGCTTCTCGTTCCAGCGCTCGAAGTTGAATTTCCTGCTCATTCGAGCCTGCTAATTTATTTTCCAGATTCTTTAATTGAGCTTTTAACTGTTTTTCCCTTATACGGGCGATGTTAACTTCATTTTTCAGGCCATTAACGACCTTCCTGATTTCTTTCGAAATTTTGCTTTGGATTTCTTTTTTCTCAGCCAGCAGATTGATGATTTTTGGGTGTTTAGGACCATATGAGGTCGATAGTTCAGCAAGATTACCCTCGAGAACCGTTTCCTGTTCACGTAATTTTTGAATAATGACCGAGTTAATCACTTCTGCAGCAGATTCAATATTTTTACCTGCAAGTTTTTGCATCTGTCTTAATCTGGCTTCTTTCTCGGCTCGATCTGTACTTGCAAGAACCAGTTGGGTATTAAGCTCAGAAAGTTGTTGACTATTAAGGGTGATCCCTTTTGATGTTTGTAGCAGTCCTCTCTTTTTACGATATTCTTCAACAGCGGTCTCAGCATCAGCAACTTTTTGTCGGAGATCGTTAACACGTTTATTTAGCCATACATTTGTTTTATTGGTAACACTGTACTTAGTATCAATTTGGTCTTTGAGATAAATATCCAGAATAGAATTAGCGATTTTGGCGGCCAGTTCTGGATCATGGGAAGTAGTTTTCAGTTCGATTAAACGAGATTCACCAACCAGGGCCAGATTTATTTTTTTCAGGAATGTTTCAATTACGGGTACATTTGTATGAGGAATCGAACTATCTGATTTTTCAGAATCTGGTTGATGAGCAGGGGGTCTGAAAGCCTCAATAAATTTTAATAGCTTACTTTTTTCTTTTAGTGCCGGATTAAATTCGGGAAGCTGATCAAGGTTTAATTTGTTGATAACCCTTTCAGCAATATTATATGAACGAAGAATCTCCAGTTCATTTTGCATTGTACCAACGTCAACCTGTAGAGAAGGTACCAGGCCGTTAACTGCGAGATTCGCATCTCTATTACCAATCATGACCAGTGCTCTTGAAGTATAACTGGGCGTAACGCTGTTTATGAAAATAATGGCAAGAAGCATAGAGAGAGCCATGGTAGAAAACAATAACCATTTTCTACGCCAGATTTTCGCCAGGATCTCACGAGGATCGATTGTCGTTTCATGAGAATACGGATCAATATTTTCTGATTTTTCTTGATTGGTTGATGTAACCGGTGGTTGCTGTTTTTCAATTGATGGTTGCAGGAAATTTTTCTCAAAAGGTAAATGATCTGAAAATTCCCTCCACCACTTTGATAACTGTGCTGAATGTAATTTTTCGCGTTGGAGCAAGTCGTTAAGCTCAGAAAGATTTTTACACTGAGCACCCAGTTTGAGAATCTTTATTTTATAGGCCTGTGAATACCTCCTGGTTTTTTTGGGGCCTGATTTAGGAGTGACTTTGCCTTTCTGAGTCTTCACATTGGTTACCATTGTGTTCTATTCCTTCCCTGGGAAGTTGATGTTTTGATTAAAACAACCAGTATTTTTCTGGTATTTCAATCACATCGCCTGGTAAAACTTTACTGTCCTGATTGGTAACTTGTTTATTCGCTGTCAGATGTTGTGCATGCGTAATAAATGCTTTATTGGTTTTTGCACGGTAGGTATATCCACCTGCAAGTGCTACGGCAGTCAGTACTGTCATACCACTGACGTATGGATATTGTCCTGGATTTTTAACTTCACCAATAATATAAAATGGTCGGTAATTAAGAACCTCAATACTGACTTTTGGATTGAGCAGATAATCAGGGGAAAGTCTGGACGTGATCGCTGCCTCCAGTTCTGTGACTGTGAGTCCAGCTGCCTGGATCTCTTTAACCAGAGGAAGTGAGATCCGTCCGTTACCATCAAGTTGGAACTCACCAGATAGGTCAGTTTGTCCAAAAACGACAACTTTTATTTTGTCACCAGCACCAAGATGGTATTGAATTGTTTCACTTGAGGTTTCATTCGCTATCGTTTGAAACGATAAAAAACAAATAACAATGAAAACTAGATTTTCTATCTTCCTTTTTAGCACTTTTCATAACCCGGTTGTCCTTAACCTGATTATGACTATAACTGAATTCGGCCACTCAGAGAAAATATATTCTCGGAAAAATCATCAACATTTGTTACAGAATTAGATTCCCTTTGTAGATAATCGTAGTCCAGCAACAGGTAAAAGTGTCTGTTCAGCATATAAGTCGCGCCAATTCCTGAACTAAAATAGGAGTCGTCCCGATTTAATCCTTCAAAAGTATCTTCTGAAACCGAGAGCCTTCCCTGCAATAAAAGATTGCGAAGCAATTCATGATCGACGACTAATTTACCCGCTGTTGAGAAAACACCAGAGGCAAAATCAAGCGTTGTTTCTTCTATAGACCGTGTTATGGATCCAGTTACTGTCGTCATTTGTGAAGGTAACCAGGTTAATGAGGCTCCACCTGAAATTCCCTTTGTATCTTTTAAGGAAATATCATCATACTTTTGATTCTCATAGCCAATGAAAACGTTGCCAAAAAGAACACCTGAAATATCAAGATCAGCGCCTGCTGATACGGTATAGCCATCAGAATCACGATTGAAACCATTATCATCAACTTCCTCATCGTAGTTGATTCTATTGATAGACGTACGCACATAAGCTGTATATTCCGGTAAATATTCATAACCAACTTTTAATGATCCCTCAAGCCTGTTCCGGTCACGATCATTATTGTTGATTATATTACCATTGGCTGATCGGACATTATCAAAATCCAGTGATCTGTATTCACCACCCAGTTCAACGATAATGCGGTTAAAACGACGCTGATAAGTCGTAAATAAAGTATTTGTATCCAATTTTGTGGGTTCAATGCCCAAAACGTCATCAGGTGAATAACGTTTTTCATGTTCACGCGAATAGTTGTAACCCGCTAATAAGTGCTGGGCATGATTGATTTCCAGTCCTCCATTGATGCCAGCCGAATAATCTTCAAAATTTTCATTTTCATTATCAGCATAACGGCCAATCGTGGCATCCGTGTGTATTGACAGAAAATGTCTTCCCCAGAGTGACTGTATATTCAAACCTGGCTTGATCAAAGTAATAAAATCAGATTCTTCGTTGGTATTCGTGGCAAAGATATTGTCATCATATTTCTCGGTTAAGGTCAGACTGGGATATAAACGGAAAGCGCCTGCCCGTGCGCCAAGAGGAGCCACTTCGGGACGTTCGCGGGAGGTGACGGTCTCAGGTTTGTACCTGAGATCTACAGCAGTAACCATTGATGTTGTCATGGCCAGCAGGATAAGAACAGAAGATTTCAGTTTTTTCATAACTTTTCTATTAAATTGAACGTAGTTGTGTCTCTTTTATCTATCGGTAAAGGGCAGGATTTCTTTATTGTTCAGAGGCGTTTTTTAATTTGTTGTAACCCAGCATCACTCCCCACATCATGCCATACAGGATATAGAGATGGCGCCAATGCGTGCTATCAATGAAAAAGCTTTGTATCTGTGTGCCGAGGATTGAAGAAAGAATCACCAGAGCAGAAAGCTGAATTTCAGTTCGTCGTAAGCAGAACTTGAAGCCTTTGATTAGAGTCAGGATCACAAAAGCAACATAAGCAACTCCGGCAAACCAGCCACATTCCACTAATATGTACAGATAAACATTATGAGGAACAATGCCAAAGGGTACTTCAATATGACCTGGACCAAAGCCTAAAGGATTAATAAGTATGGCTCTGATAGCTTTCAACTGTGTAGCAAAACGTTCGGTCACATCGTAGCCCTGAACAACATGAGCACGTTCCTGAAATAAATCACTGACGGCACTGGTAGAGAGTAACCAACCGATCAGAAATGAACTAACGACCAGTGCAATCGCTCCCATAATCACCAGTCTGGATAACTCCTTTGTTTCTTTGAGTGTCATTAGTCGAATAAGCACATACGTCATCAAAGAGATGCCAAGATTTAACCAGGAACCTCTTGAGAAACCTAACAATAAGCCTACGGTGATGACAGATAACATTATGATGTTAATGACCAGGTGGGTATCTTTGCCGCTTTCAAGTCGCGAAAGATAAAGCAGGAAAACAGGCACCAGGTAAGGGCCATAAACGTTCGGATCCTTGAAAGTACTCTTAACCCGACCATATAAAAGAAATTGATCGGCATTCGGGATCTTTCCCATATAAGCCAAGATTCCAATGATCACAACAACGAAGGCTCCGGCCGCATATCCACTCCAGATTATGGGCAGGAAACGTTTTGGATTCTCATA
>JALSSM010000085.1 GCA_026984275.1 Gammaproteobacteria bacterium | reverse complement strand
ATTGTTGATAACCCGCTAATGAGTCTTGTTTATACAGGCCGTACAGATGAAATCGGGCAGTTACAATTGGCTGCACGGATCCTGAAGGCCAGGTTGCGAACGGTGCTTGGTCGAGTAACGCATTCAGCAAGCACGATTTCAGATATTGCAGATCAGACAACGGCATCACTTGATGTGACTTGTGACAGGATGGAAGGACAGAGTTCAGAAACCGAATTGTTGGGTAGTGCAATGGAGCAACTATCCGCATCAATCCAGGCCATTGGTGATCATGCCAGTCATGCCGCACAAACGGCAAGTAACGCTTACCAGGAATCCAGTGGTGGAGCGACATCTGCGACGGAAACAATTCAGGCGATCAAAGCGTTCAGTGAATCGGTTCAGGTTGTCGGCCATCTACAAAAAGATGCTCAGAATATCGAAGGAATGCTGGGTGTCATTCGTGACATTGCTGATCAGACCAATCTGCTCGCTCTTAATGCATCAATAGAAGCTGCCCGTGCCGGTGAGCAGGGGCGTGGTTTTGCTGTTGTTGCTGACGAGGTGCGAGGCCTTGCCGAGCGGACACAACACTCAACCACAGAAATAAAGGCTGTTGTTGAAAGTTTGCATAAGGGTGTTGATAACGCAATCAGGATTATCCAGCAGAGTAGTGAACGTGCTGAAAACAGTCTCGAACAGGTCCAAAAGACAGTTGACTCATTTGAAAATATTACAACAAACATGAGTGATATTAGTGGCATGAGTGAACAAATCGCAAGGTCTGTTAAGGAACAGACGGAGGTAGTAGAAGGGATTAACCAGTCTGTTGTGTGTATTCGCCAAAAGGCTGAAGATGCCGTTGAAGAAACACGTCATGTTTCTGGATCGGCTCATGATCTGGCCGGGCTTGTTCATGAGCTACAGAGTTTAACCCAACGATTTAAAGCCTGAATTTTTGTAAGGTTTTTTTAATAAGAATTGATCTGGATCATTATTTCATATCGGCTTAAGGCATATTCTTATATTAGTTACTTCTTATGTGCTATTAACGTTGGCGAGGTACTCATGATGGAATTGTGGATGGATCTTTTGTTTGGAAACCCAGTCGGATTGTTATCAATGATCGTTGTTTTCACAACGATCATAATAATTGGTTATATTGCCTGGATGTTTATAAAAAAATCAGGGGAAGGATCAGATCATCAATAAAACCGGCCTGTTTTAACCAAATGTTTTTGCCAGTAAGGTTCATTCAGGCTCGAATATGTCACCTTTTTTCCTGAACCAGGTGCATGGATAAATCTGCCATGACCGGCATAGATTCCAACATGGGAGATCCTACGCCAATGCTGGCGGAAGAATATGACATCGCCCGGTTTTAGTTCTGAGCGTGTTACCGATTGGGCTGCTTTATATTGAGCGGCTGCTGTTCTGGGGACACTGATCCCGGCATTTTTATACGCATATTGTACTAACCCACTGCAATCAAACCCTGAAGGATCGCTGCCACCGTAGCGATAGGGAACACCTAAGAAACCCTCCGCGATGTGATAGATTTCCGATCCTTTGTCATTTGTCTTTTCGGGTATGAACTCTGGTGGAATAGTGACAACTGTTTTAGATCCAATACTGCCCTCCACGATCGGAACAGATGATTTTGGAAGACTTGAGCAAGCATTCAGGCTGGCCAGACAGAACAGGAACAAGATTGAGTTAACTCTACTCATTATCAAAACGTCCAGGAAACACTAATGGAACCAAAATTAGTACTATCGGCCTGACCAACAAATTCTCGAGTTCTAAAAACCTGTGCATAGGAAAATTTGATGCCACCTATAATCGCACTGGCACCGACGATCAGATCGCCCACCAGATTTTTTTTCTCAATTGAGTGACTACTGGAGAAGGTATTCCCATCCAGAAAAATATCCCGAAGGACAGCCCGTCCTGTGATTGCTGCAAAGGCATGAACACTGAAGCCACCCTGAGCCGATAAACGTGGATCACTGCTATCAACCGGTGCATTCGTATCACCTCCGGGACGTATTAGTGATGTTCCAAAGTCCGCCGGAAGATTCCAGCCGATCCGGGCTTCAGCTCCAACATTGCCATAAGTATAGACAGTACCCAAAGCAAACCCACCGTGACCAATCACATCAAAACCCCACTTGTCGTAAAAGTTTTTAGGACGGAAGCGTCGTTTCTGTTCATAAATGATTGCAAAAGCAGGCTCATTATTCAGTTGGTTGTCCCATCCCTTGGCTGTCTTAAAGCCTCGGACTTCATGCACAAAATTTTGGGCTTCTTCTGCCAGTGAAGCGGGGCCGATCATACCCAGTTGCAGTTCGACAGAATCCAGTCGATTTAATGTCTTGGTATGAAATGCCGTGCCGATATACAACCAGCCCGCGTAAGGACGATCGTTCGGGATCAGTGCGGTTTGTTGAAGATCTTGGGGAGTGAAGATCTTTTGACCAAGAGAAACCACGACACTTTTCTGTACATTTTTGATCCCTTCGGCTTCATAAATGAAGGGGATCATATTATCCCAGAGATCAATCCAGCCCCCAAAGTATTCAGCATCTTCAAATCGGCCAAGATCCGGTGAGGCCAGACTCAGTTTGATACCATTAGTATAATTTTGATCGGTATTACCAAACAGATCGTTTTCGAAAAAAAATGTTGTTGTCCAGGCATCTTCTTCAGAAAGGTGGTCTGCTAAAACATTAAAGGAGATACTGAGTAGCAGAAATAGGATAGCGAAAAGTTTCATAGCTATATTTTTCTTGATATTTCCTTATTAAACAACGTTGTCAAGAGCAAACCTATAGTAAAAAGTAAAAAATATCAATGCTATTGTTGAGATACTATGAAAAAGACAGAAATGCCAGACCCATCACAAGCCTTCTCAGGCAGAGATGAAAAAATGCCTGTTTCCGAAAAGCATTTTGTGAATGGAAACCAGATGACTGAACCTTTTCCACAAGGACTGGAAAAGGCGATGTTCGCGCTGGGCTGTTTCTGGGGGCAGAAAGAAAATTCTGGCAACTTGACGGTGTTTATTCGACCACTTATTCAATACATCCATGTATCTATATCGTCGTCAGAATGACAGTCATTATTAGAAAACTCTGCCATCCTGAGCCGTTTTTGCGAAGGATCTCTGTCTGAAACCATGTAAAGTCCAGCTAATTTATCGATTCATAAGAGTGGTGTTATTCCTCAATCCTGATTGAGATTAGATAATTGATTAATTATTCATTCCATAGCTTCTTCCACCATGGGGTTTTCTCAACAGGATTAACCGATTTTACACTTCCCGGTACTTTATTCCGAATATCATTGATATCCCAGCCCGTCAGATTAGCCAGAGTTTTCATTTCCTGTTCCTTTCTTTTCGGTAAGGTCTTGTTCAGATATTCTTCGGCTTGCGGACATTTCGCTTCGCCTTGCCATGGATGTCTGATCACATAACGTCCCTGAAAATTTTCTCGATCGCCGGTTTGTTGAAAGAACAGATCTTCTGGAAAGTTTTGTTTGTCATAACGGACATGCAGGCGTGAGATAAAGACATCTTTTGCCTGTGGCATGATCATCTTTCTTGTATTGGGACTATCCACTGGCATTGGCTGATCATTGATCCAGAAAACCCCCAGTTCTTTTAATTCCTGATCAGATAACGGATCAGCGGCACAAGGATCACACCAGTTCATATCCCAGGCATACTCAAGAAATACCGCCCGATTATTTTCTTTTTTAACCTGGGTTCGAAACATGTCCAGATAAAAATTCCCGAAATCATCTTTGATATATTCTGGCAGCTCCATCCCGGTTGGCATTTTTACGGTTCGATAGTTTGTCGTTTCTACACGGCCTTTTCGGGTCAGGGTATAAATATAAAGTTCCTGCGCACCATCGGCATTCAACATGCCGAGTCTGATCGGTAACATGAATTTTGGACTTTCATAGGCGACCTGGATCGGACGAAGGTTAGAAAATCCAAGTTTGGTCTGTTCTTCCAGATTAACTTTAGCGACGAAGAATTTCATCCCCTGTTTCAGATAGCTTCCAACCACGGATTCTGCACCGTCAGGAAGTCGATAATCGTTGTTTTTTAACCAGGTGATCAAACCATTACTTTGTTTTGCCGAAAGGATCAGAATATCGTATTCACCCACCGTGTAAGAAGCTTCGATAGTGACACCCAATGCCTCGGCCTTGCGTTTGACTTCCGAATCTTCCATAGGTGCACTGGCTGCCGCCATCTCTTTATACATGCGCATTAACATGCAGGGGTCTTCATCGAAATACTCCACCAAACGGGGTGCAGAATAGCTGTCGAGATGATCAACAATGGCATTCTCAGTCACATGGATCTGTTCACGTTCTAACAGTGTTGGTACAGGAATCACCATGGCAAAGTCTTTCACATCACCTTTGAAATCATTGCTCATG
>JALSSM010000084.1 GCA_026984275.1 Gammaproteobacteria bacterium | reverse complement strand
GGCGACGGCTTTCTTTTTTTCAGTCTGATCCATGTTCTTTCCCCCGGAGTCTATCTGAACGATAATGGTATTATTGTAAGCCAATTAAGAAAGTATTGAATAATAATTATGCTCGAAGAATATATGAAGATGATCCTCAAGGCGCGTGTTTATGATGTCGCGAAAGAAACACCGCTGGATTTTGCTCCTGCTTTGACAGACAAGCTTGGAAATAATGTCTGGTTAAAAAGGGAAGATCTGCAACCGGTTTTTTCTTATAAACTACGTGGTGCACACAATCTGATTTCTTCTTTGAGTGATAAAGAAAAACAAAAAGGTGTGATCACAGCGTCGGCCGGGAACCATGCCCAGGGTGTGGCACTGTCCGCTCAGAATCTTGGTATCAATGCCATCATCGTCATGCCAAAAACGACACCTGAAATCAAAGTCAATGCTGTGCGGCATCTGGGTGGAGAAATCGTCTTGCATGGTAATAATTATGATGAAGCCAGTGATCATGCTCATGAACTGGCAGAAGAAAAGGGCATGGCCTATATCCCGCCATTCGATCATCCGTTGGTGATCGCAGGACAGGGAACGGTAGGAAAAGAAATCCTGCAACAGCATCCTGACATGCCGGATATTATTTTTGTCCCGGTCGGCGGTGGTGGCCTGATCGCAGGGATTTGTGCCTATGTGAAATACTTATGTCCCGAGATCAGGATCATTGGTGTCGAATCCGATGAGGCGCCGTCATTGAAGCGCTCGCTGGAAGCAGGAAAACCCGTTCAGCTAGACAAGATAGGCATCTTTGCTGATGGTGCTGCCGTGCGCCTTGTGGGTAAAGAAACATTCCAGATTGCAGAAAAATATGTTGATGAGGTGTTACTCGTGACCAACGATGAGATCTGTGCAGCGGTCAAGGATATTTTTGAGGACACGCGATCGATTCCTGAGCCTGCCGGCGCACTGGCATTGGCCGGTCTTAAACAATATGTAGCCAGGGAAGATCTGAAAGCGAAGGAACTGGTGGCAATTTTCAGCGGTGCCAATATCAATTTTGATCGCTTACGACATGTAGCGGAACTGGCCGAGCTGGGCGAGCATCGTGAGGTCTTGCTGGGTGTGACGATCCCGGAAAAGCCGGGTAGTTTTCGAGAGTTTTGTCATACGATAGGCTTGCGATCAATCACGGAATTTAATTATCGTTATGCCGATGATCGAGAGGCACAAATCTTTGCTGGCATTCAGATCCGGGATATGGTTGACGAAAAAAATTCGCTGGTTTCAACATTGAAAGAAAAAGGTTATCCGGTGGTTGATCTGTCAGACAATGAAATGGCCAAGATGCATATTCGTTATATGGTGGGTGGTCATGGATCAAGCGTCGATAATGAAATGTTGGTGCGTTTTGAGTTTCCTGAGCGCCCGGGAGCATTGCTGCATTTTCTAACCAGAATTGGTGAACACTGGAATATCAGTCTGTTCCATTATCGTAATCATGGTGCGGCTTATGGGCGTGTGTTGATGGGCATACAGGTTCCGGAAGCCGAGAGAGATGAATTGCGTGAAGTCTTGGATAAACTGGATTTGCCCTATTGGGAAGAGACAGACAATCCGGCGTATGAATTATTTCTGAGATAGATCTGAATTCGATGATTTATCAGGGACAACGAAAAACCATTGTTAACATTGCTCATGAACTTGGGCATGGTAGAACGGGTAATCTGAGCACCCGGGTCAAAGACGGTTTTCTGATCACACCCACAGGTATCTCGAATGATGATCTGAAAGAAGATCAAATCGTCATGATGGGGTTGGATGGTGGTAGCCCATCTGATCAGTTTAAACCTTCCAGCGAATGGCGGTTCCATCGTGATCTGTATGTGAACAGAGAGGATGTGAAAGCGATCATTCATACCCATTCTACCTATGCAACGGTGCTGGCCTGTCTTCGAAAATCAATCCCGGCATTTCATTACATGATCGCAGAAGCTGGTGGTGAGACAATTCGTTGTGCCGACTATGCAACCTTTGGTACGCAGGCGTTGTCAGATAACATTGTCATGGCCATGAAAGATCGCAATGCCTGTCTGATGGCCAATCATGGCATGCTGGTTGTTGGAGAAAATTTACGAGAGACACTGGATTTTTCCCGTCAGGTAGAGGAGCTGGCTAAACAATATGTGCTGGCATTACAGATCGGAGAACCTGTGATCCTGTCGAAGCAGGAAATGGCGATCAATATTGAAAAATTTAAAACGTATGGAAAACAGAATGACTAAATTTCAATTTCTTATTTTTTCTTTTATGGGTGTCTTGCTGGGAGCCTGTGCGATCAGTCCACAGGCGATCAATCTTAATCCATCCGTCACTGTAAATAAGACCGATATTGGGCAGGGCCGATCACTGAATCTGACGGTTGTTGATAAACGACCAACAAAAGCATTGGGATCACGTGGTGGAATTTATTCAGATACGGCATTAGTGACAATTGCTGGTGGGCCGGAAGAGCCGATCAGACAGGAGTTGATCGGTGCGTTGAGTGGTTATGGATTTCAGGTCATTGATGCCGCCAATGCTGATGTCGATCTGACCATAGAAATTGAAGCCCTTGGGTATCAGACACAAGGCAGTAAATACCCATTGTTAATTAAAAATAATATTTTATTGAAAGCAATCTGTAATAAAGACGGAGCAGAATTTATCAGTCGTTATTCAGCCAATAAGGAAGAGGAAGTACTCGTGATGCCAACAGCCTCCCAGAATGAACGTATGATCAATGCACTTGTTTCGAAGGCATTATCTGCGCTGGTTAGAGATGAGAAGTTACTCAATTTTCTTAAGCGGGGATAGTTCTGAGGAATTACCCAAGTAACATTTGTAAGCCCATTCCCATCATGACTGCACCGGCAAAACGCAGGACGGTTGCTGAGGATTTCCAATGGCCAGCAATCAGTCCAATTAAAACACCCGTAAGATGGATCAGTATTGTGCTAATCACAAAACCGGCAGCGAAATGATAAGGAATAGCTTTCGCAGGCATTTCAACGCCATGTGCGTAGCCATGGAAAATGGCAAAAAAAGCAACAAAAAGCATGGCAAGTGGAATTGGCATTTTCCGTTCCAGAGCAATCACAAAACCCAGCAAGATAACAGAGAATTTAATCCCTGTTTCAACCTGGGTATCTGCAAGGTCAACCAGTGCTTCCATCCCGACCCAGCCAGCGATTAACATTATCGTTACAAACGTTGCAGGGACAGACCAGATTGCCCGTCCACCGATCTGGGTGCTTAATATACCAACAGAAAGCATGGCCAGAAGATGATCAAGCCCAAAGACAGGATGATAAAGACCTGCCAGAAATCCAGTTCCCTGAATAGCATGTGCAAAAGAAGTTGCTGGGGACAGACAGAGAAAAAATACTAATACTGATCGTAATTTTGTAGCCATAATTTTATTCAACTAAATAAGTATTATTGTTTTTTGTAAGAGTGGTTATTATTGTTCCATCAATGGAGCTTTCGTGAATGTTAAGTTTTTTTATAGATGGTGCAAGCTCAAATATATGGAATCTTAATTCAGGTTTTGATTGACATTCATATTGATATTGTATTCGAAAATCGATATGGCCTTTAACACCAATATTATGGGTGTGTGTCTTGCCAAAAAAACCATCTTTGTGTGGCATTGCAGAAAACATATCTGATGCTGAACGACCTTGTAGAAACTCACAGCTTGCTTCAGGGTTAACTGAGATCATTTTAAAAGGATCATATTTCTCATCAAAATTTCTTAATGCCTTTTTTTCACGCGCTGTTTTTGGGTTGCGTTCATAACCAATCAGATCTTTTGCAGATCCAACGAATGTTACTTGCAAATTATTGTGTTCCCATAAAATCAATAGTTCCATCTCACCATGCGTATGAGGACCATGAAGCTCAGCGGCAAAAATAGAGTTTGAAAAGAAAAGAAGAAATAATATTTTTTTCATAAATCAAACTCAGCAATAACAGGCGTGTGATCAGAAGGTTTTTCCAGTCTGCGCGGTTCTTTATCAATTCGGCTTGACGTGCAAAGTTTACTCAACTCTTCACTGGCTAATATCAGGTCGATCCGCAGGCCATGATTCCGCCGAAACCCCAACATACGATAGTCCCACCAGGAGAAAGATTTTTCATCCTGATCAAATAAACGAAAGACATCAACAAGTCCTTCATCCAATAATTTGTTTAACGCCTGTCTTTCCGGTTCGCTGACTAGAACTTTTCCTTCCCACTTTTCAGGGTCATGCACATCACGATCTTCAGGTGCAATATTAAAATCACCTAACAGGATGACATGTTTTTCTTCTTTTAAGAGCTTTTTGACATACTGATGCAGGGTATCCAACCAACTGAGCTTATAGGCATATTTTTCTGATCCAACTTCCGAACCATTGGGAACATATAAATTCAGTACAAAAATATCTCCCACACGACAACCCATAACACGACGTTGTGGATCATCAAAACCGGGCAAGTCTGTGATCACATCCTGGGCGGGATTTTTGGTCAGCGTTGCAACACCATTAAATGTTTTCTGGCCAGCAAATACACATTCATAGCCGGCATTATTAAGTGTCTCCAGAGGAAAGTTCTGATCTTGTGTTTTGGTTTCCTGTAAAGCCAGAACGTCTGGCTGTTCAGCTTCTAGCCAATTGAGTACATGATCAAGACGAACTTTGAGAGAGTTAAGATTCCAGGTAGCGATTTTGAACATAAAAACTTTATTATTTAAAAAAGTGTTATTGTAAAGTTTCTAAGCTGTTGAGTCGATCAACCCCTGTTTTTCCGCAACGATCACGGCCTGGGTACGGTTGATGACATTAAGCGCAGTGAATACCGCCCTGACGTGAAGCTTTACAGTTCCTTCTGACAGCCCCAGTTCTCTTGCGATTACCTTGTTAGATTCACCTTTTGCCAGTCTCTGAAGTACTTCATGTTGGCGATTAGTAAGAGTTGATGAGGCTGACTGGTTAGAACCGGGATTCTTTTTGATGGGTGCAACAGTAATACCATCTTCTACGATCAGTCGCAGGGCATTGATCATACTGTTGCCATCCAGAGATTTTGGAATAAAACCCAGGGCGCCATAATCCAGAGCTTTTCTACTGTCTTCTTCCGATTCAGAAGAAGAAATTACAACGAGTG
>JALSSM010000083.1 GCA_026984275.1 Gammaproteobacteria bacterium | reverse complement strand
GAACATCCGGAGAAATTTCACGCAAGGTTTTTATTCCCTGCCAGGCATTGATGCCCGGCATATGTAGATCGACAAGGATCAAATCAGGACGTTCATCGTCACGAAGTAACTGAATGATTTCATCATAACAACAGGCAGTTCTTAAATTTACATTGTCATCCAGCTGCTGTACGAGCATGCTAAGTGCATCTCGGTAAAGTGGGTGATCATCGGCAATCAGAATATCCATCATGTTACTTATCATACTTTACTTCTAACTTTCACCCAAAATTAGAACCTGAAAGAATGGCCGCCGGAAGACGGCCATCAGGAAGCTGAAACGTCTTAATAAAGATCATCCAGAGCCTTCAACCCTCCATCATAAACGCCTGAAATAATCTCAACTGCTTTTGCATCATCGACACCCGCTGCATTAAAGCGGGAAGACCATGTGACAGTTGAAGTTCCTTTATCATTTCTTTCGACTTTTATGGTTGACACATAATCAGAAACAGGCAGAGGTGATTTTGTAATTTTATAGGTGTAAGACATACCTGAATCATTATAATCAATCAGTGTTTCATGGATCTTCCCACCATCACCGAGAGTGAGTACACGTTTTGAACCATTACTTGTGCCATCACCATTCAGATCACTGGCCGTAACAGCAGGATGCCAACGATTTAATCCATTAAAGTCACCGAGCAATGCCCAGGCTGTTGATGGCGGCACAGCAAGCACAACCTGTTTAGAAACATTTAATGATCCGTCAGCGGCATAACTGCCAACTATGAATAGTGAAAGAAAAGCGATTAGAATAGTTTTATTGAACATTTGGATCTCCTTTGTTTTGGTTATTAGTACGGGGTTCAGTCTGGAACGCTTGAATAACAAAATAAATATCTCTGACGGACTATAACTTTTGGGAACACTTGAAAATAAGGTTTTAAAATGGCCATTACTTTTGACCGGGCTCGTTTTTGGTCTTGGTTTATTAATCACAGCCTGGGGCTTTAATGTTCTGTATGAATATTCACAGGAAAATCTGCGAACAGAAATTAAACGACGTTATGAAGCCAAAGCAGAACAATTACAGGAACGAATCGATCTGGGGCTGGAATCATTAACCTCGATAGCGGCCTTATATAAAGCCAGTAATCATGTGAGCCGGAGAGCCTTTGAAATCTTTGTACATTCTGACGCGGCCTTTCATGAGGGCACGATCGCACTTGGTTGGGTTCCACGAGTAACGGAAGAATCACGTGAAGTGTTCATAGGAAAAGTTCGGCGAGAATTCTCTCCTCGATTTAATATTTTTGAAGTCAGTGGTCATGGAATGCCGGGTTCTTCAAAAATGCATAATGATTATTTTCCGATCCTTCATTTGATCTCATTACATGATGAACGACTCAGTGAAGGTATGAACCTTGCTGCCGTTCCTTCTAAATGGAGAGCGATGCAGGCAGCTGTAAATTTGAAGACCACCGCAGTCACACGTCGAATTCATCTTTATGGAGGAGAAGGCGAATTTGGTTTCCAGGCCTTTTTACCTGTACCGGAAACAGGCATGAAAAGTTATGAGGACATGATCACCATAGGTGGTTTTGCCATGGGTCAATATGATATTTCAGCATTGTTGAAAAGTGTTTTTGCTGATGAAAATGATCTGGATATGACATTACTTGATGCGAGTGCAAGAGAGAATGAACAATTCCTGGTTCATTTTGGATCTGATTCTGATCAGAGAGCTAAACTTACAAAAGTTGCAGAGATAGAAAGTCTTACAATACCACATTGGGTAAGACGTTTTAATGTTGGAGATCGGCAATGGGTTGCAGTTTTTCGATCACTAAAGGATGCTGATTTAAGAAAAGAATCATGGTTGCCATATCTCGGTGTCATCAGTGGAATTCTGATCACATCATTAATTTCCCTGTATTTGTTTCTTGCCCAGATACGTGGCCGTCAATTATTTATATCCAGACAAAGAGAGAAAGAAGAACGTGCCTTAAAAACTGAAGCCGTCAGAGAAAACATGTCAAAATCAAGATTCCTTCGTGCTGCAAGTCATGATCTGAGGCAACCTCTGAACACTCTTTCACTTTACACGCACTTACTCGAGAATAAACTTTCTGATGATCCTGAAACAAAAGATCTGATCGAGAAAATAAAAATTTCCACAAAGTCGATGAATAATATGTTTAACGCCTTACTGGATCTTGGACGGCTGGAAGCCGGAGAACTACAACCCCAAATAACTAATTTTAAGGTGGAAGAATTATTAGAAAAACTTGGCGAGGAATTTGCCATGCTCGCGAAAGATAAAAATCTTCAATTTCAGGTGAAAAGTCTTTCAGGGATCATAACCTCTGATCCAGACTTGCTGGAAAGAATTCTTCGTAATTTATTAAGCAATGCGGTCCGCTATACAGAATCAGGCAAAATCTTGCTGAGTTGTAAAAGAATGGGTGAAGAGTTACGAATTCAGATCAGTGATACTGGTCCAGGTTTTGATCCGGAACGGGAGAAGAATATTTTTGAAGAATTTTATCGTGGCGATAATAGCCACAAGACAAATGATCAGGGATTGGGTCTGGGATTATCAATCGTTGCACAAACGGCAAAACTGCTTGGCCATAATTTTGGTGCGATATCAGAGAAAGGCAAAGGAGCTACGTTTTTTGTAGACGTGCCTTTTGAGGAAATTAATGAGCCTGTAAATAATTCTGTGTAACTGCTCGTTATATTATCTCCGGCATTCTATCCGGAAACTCAATCATAAACCGATTCAAGGCAGCACTCCAATTTCTAATGGGCATCGTCCATTTTTTGGAAGCTGCTTGTATCGCTAAATAAATCACTTTAGTCGCAGACTGGTCATTCGGAAATAACTTCCGAGTCTTAATCGATTTTCGAATCACACTGTTCAGAGATTCAATCGCATTGGTGGTATAAATCACTTTTCGAATATCCGCAGGATAATCAAATAAGGTGATTAAATTCGGCCAATGGGAACGCCAGGATTTAGCAATGCTTGGGAATTTATCATCCCATTTTTCCTCAAAATCACTGAGGGCTTGTTCGGCTTCTTCAACGGTGATGGATTGATAGATTGTTTTTAAATCTTTCGCCACCGCTTTGCGATCTTTCCAGGATACAAACTTGAGTGAGTTGCGTACCATGTGAACAATGCAGAGCTGTATTTTAGTCTCAGGATAGGTGGTATTAATCGCATCAGGAAACCCTTTGAGTCCATCAACACAGGCAATAAAAATATCTTTAAGTCCTCGGTTTTGTAGTTCCGTTAATACAGAGAGCCAGAACCTGACCCCTTCCGTTTCCGCTATCCATAAGCCTAACAACTCCTTCTGACCTTCTATATTGATGCCCAGAGCCAGATAAACCGCTTTGTTGATGACACGCTTATCCTGACGAATTTTGATCACGATACAATCCAGATAAACTATTGGATAGACGGATTCCAGTGGTCGAGATTGCCATTCAATCACTTGTTCCATTACCGATTCGGTGATTTTTGAAATCAGTGCTGGGGATATATCAGCTCCGTATAAATCTTTAAACATGGCTACAATATCTCGGGTGCTCATACCTCTGGCATAAAGTGCGATAACTTTGTCATCGAAATCGGTGAGCCGAGTTTGACCTTTTTTGACCAGTTGAGGTTCAAAGCTACCATTTCGATCTCGAGGCACTTCTATCTCGAATTCACCTCGGTCATGTTTGAGTTTTTTGGTACTGTAACCGTTTCGGTTATTGCCACTATTGTGACCTTCAGCAGCATGTTTTGAGTAGCCTAAATGCTCAGCCATTTCTGCACCGAGAGCGGCTTCAATTAGATTCTTTTGCAGCAAATCGGTGAGCTGTTTTCCCTCGGATGGAGTTTTGATGTGCTCTTGCAGAGCTTCAACCAGGGCTTTGATTTCACTGTTTGTAGTAGGTTTGCTCATAATCTTTCCTTTTTGTTTAAGGTATTAGAATATGAGCAGTTACACAATTTAATTTACAGGCTCCTACTGAATGATCATCGTCAAACTTACCACCCCTTGCCATGGAAACCTGACCAACGATCAGGACGGCAATAGTGGCCAGAAACGCAAAAAAGATAATGAAGTTTACTCCATCCATTTTCCACCTCCTCACCTGTGTGAAAGGTGACATGATCTACCTGTAAAAATACAGGTATACTTAATATATAGTCGTTAGTAAGGAGAATCTCAAGGGTCGGTTTCTATATAATCTGAGGGTATTCTTTACTTGTTATACAAAAATTAATTCATCATGTCATAATCCCTGAAAATTAATCAATCTGGAGAAACTTCTATGAGCGATATACCTGAAGATTTGAGATATTCGGAAAGTCATGAATGGCTGATGTTACAAGAAGATGGATCAGTACGCGTCGGGATAACAGATTATGCGCAAGATGCATTGGGTGATCTGGTTTTCGTAGAGCTTCCTGAGGTAGGAACAAGCTATGTGGCTGATTCTGAGTGTGCTCTGGTCGAGTCTGTAAAATCAGCTTCTGATCTGATTTGCCCTTTGTCAGGTGAAATTACCGAGGTCAATGAAGAACTGGAAGATAGCCCTGAACTGATCAATAGTTCTCCTTATGATGCAGGCTGGATCTTTGCAATCACTCCGGATGATGAAAGTGAAATTGATACTTTGATGGATGCAGATGCTTATCGGAGCTTTATAGAAGAAGAGTAATTGGTATTACAAAAGTGGTCTTTTTCTGTGATAGCTATGTCAGCCCGTACTCAAACCCTCATGTACTGATCGTACACTCCGGTTTTCGGCAATTGCTCCATGTATTGCTTTCACAAAAAAACTTATTTTTAGAAGCACCTAAAAAATAATTATCTGATATGGATGTTTCCCACATACTTGATCCCCTGAATGATGCCCAACGCGAAGCTGTCGCATCAGATCCGGCTAATCTTCTTGTTCTCGCTGGTGCAGGCAGTGGCAAGACGCGTGTACTGATCCATCGCATTGCTTGGTATATCCAAACTAACCAGGCCAGCCCACGCAGTATTCTGGCGGTTACTTTTACCAACAAAGCCGCAGGTGAGATGCGAGGTCGTCTCGAAAAGTTACTTGGCCATTCTGTTGGGGCCATGTGGGTAGGAACTTTTCATGGCATTGCACACCGTTTGTTACGCGCTCACTGGCAAGATGCAAAACTCAGCCAGCATTTCCAGATCATGGACAGTGATGATCAGTACCGCATGATCCGGAGATTGTTACGTGCCATGGAACTGGATGAGAAAAAATGGCCTGCCCGTGAGATTCAATGGTTTATTAATGGCAAAAAAGATGAAGGTTTACGTCCGAAAGATCTTCATAGCGAGGATGATTTCCATGAAGAACAGATGATCCATGTCTATCAATCTTATGAAGAGGCTTGTGCACAATCCGGACTGGTGGATTTTGCTGAGCTCTTACTGCGAACTTATGAATTATTCCGAGATAATGAAAATCTGCGGAGACACTATCAGGAAAGATTTCGACATGTACTGGTAGACGAGTTTCAGGATACCAATACCATTCAGTATAAATGGCTCAAGCAATTGCGTAGCGATCAGGGCAGCATGTTTGTCGTTGGAGATGATGATCAATCGATCTACAGTTGGCGCGGTGCACAGGTTGAGAACATGCAACGATTCCAGAAGGAATTCAGGGATGCTGAATTGATCCGGCTGGAACAGAATTATCGATCGACTGCAACAATTCTTGCTGCTGCCAATACCCTGATCGCAAATAATAGCGGACGTATCGGTAAGGATCTCTGGACTGATGGCGAAGATGGCGAGCCAATCCCGATTTACACGGCTTATAATGAACAGGAAGAAGCCCGATTCATTATCGAACAGATCATGGACTGGCATGAACAGGGTCATCGATATGATGAGGCGGCAGTGTTATACAGAACCAGTGCCCAGTCGCGTGTTTTTGAAGATCACCTCAGACGTCATGGAATTCCTTATCGTGTTCACGGTGGTTTTCGTTTTTACGAACGTGCTGAAATCAAGGATGCACTGGCTTATCTGAGACTGGCCGTCTTCAAACATGATGACACAGCCTTTGAGCGAATCATCAACACTCCGACTCGTGGGATCGGTAATCGCAGTGTCGAGGCGGTTCGGTCACAGGCTCGTCGGGACAATGTTTCTTTATGGCAGGCCATGATCGATATTGTCCAGCACAAGACCCTTAACGGCAGGGCGTTGAATGCATTTCAGGGTTTTATTGACCTGATCGAAACAATGGCGCTTGAGATAGAGGGTGTTGAACTACATGAAGTTCTGGACGCGATCATCAAACGCAGTGGTCTGATCGAGCATTATAAAAAAGATACCTCAGGCAAGGCCGAAGATCGGATTGAAAATCTGGAAGAGCTGGTCACTGCAGCCCAGGAATTTGAAGCGCCGCAGACAGAAGATGATGAACCACAGCTGGATCCCCTGTCAGAATTTCTCGCTCACGCTGCGCTTGAAGCAGGCGAAGGCCAGGCGGATGTTTACGAAGACAGTCTGCAATTGATGACGTTGCATGCGGCAAAAGGTCTGGAATATCCACTGGTGTTTTTGACGGGAATGGAAGAAGGATTATTCCCACACCAGCGTAGCCGTAATGATATTGATCAGCTCGAAGAGGAAAGGCGACTTTGTTATGTCGGTATGACACGCGCTATGCAAAAGTTGGTACTTACTCACGCTGAGGTGAGAAGAATTCATGGGCAGGAAACCTATCCGCAACCATCACGTTTCATCCGTGAAATTCCTGCCGATCTGATCTCATCTGTACGTTTTGGCAATCAGCGAGCACAAACTTCGGCTGAGATTTTTGAAGACGAACTACACGAAGATGGACTCAGCCTGGGGCAGCGTGTATATCACAATACCTTCGGTGAAGGTGTGATCCTGAATCTTGAAGGACAGGGCAGTCACACCCGTGTGCAGGTAAATTTTGAAGAAGCGGGATCGAAATGGCTGGTGGCAGCCTATGCTGATCTGCAAACAGTTTAAGGAAACTCACAATGAATAAAATTCTATCAATCGTCATTATTTTCACCGCACTGGTTATGAGTTCAGGGTGTAACGAACAGGAAACATCCGGATCAGGAACTGTGTCAGCCGATGCCGGCAAAACCTACAAATGGAAACTGGTCACCACCTGGCCAGCAAACTTCCCGGTGTTTCAGGAGGGTGTTGAACGTTTTGCCAAAGATGTCAAAACTATGAGCAATGGGCGACTTAACATTAAAGTCTACGCAGGTGGTCAACTGGTTCCACCCTTGGGCGTGTTTGATGCCGTGACACAAGGTTCTGTCGAGATGGGACACGGTGCGGCTTATTACTGGGCAGGAAAAGTGCCGGCAGCACAGTTCATGACCACCGTTCCATTTGGGATGACAGCCAGTGGTGTTAATGCCTGGCTTTATGCCGGTGACGGAATCAAGCTTTGGGATGAAATCTATAAACCTTATAAACTAAAAGCATTTCCTATGGGTAATACTGGCGTTCAGATGGGCGGCTGGTTTAACAAAAAGATCGAAAGCATTGCTGATCTGAAAGGACTGAAAATGCGTATTCCCGGATTGGGTGGAAAGGTGTTGGCAAAGGCTGGTGGTAATCCTGTGTTGATGGCTGGAGGTGAAATCTATACGGCACTGGAAAGAAATACGATTGATGCAACAGAGTGGGTCGGACCCTACCATGATCTTCGATTGGGTCTGGAGCGTGCTGCAAAATATTATTACTATCCCGGCTGGCACGAACCGGGTCCGGCACTGGAATTATTGATCAACCAGGCGGCATGGAACTCACTTTCACCGGACTTACAGAAGACCATCGAAGTCGCTGCGGCAGCGAACAATGTCTGGATGCATGCTGAATTTGATGTCAAAAATCAGCAAGCATTACAGGAATTAAGGGAAAAACACAGCAATATTGAAATCCTCGAATTCCCCGCAGAAGTTCTGGCCGAATTTAAACGCCTGACAAAAGAGGTCTTACAGGAAGAAGCAGCAAAAGATCCAGTGTTCAAAAAGGTCTATGACAATTACGAGACATTCAGTAAGCAAAACTCACAATGGGATGCGATATCTGAAGGAGCATACCGACGCGCTGCCATGAAGTAGATTTCTTTCGGATCACGACTTGATCAGCGCTTTCTTGAATGACTTTTAATGGTCGGTATAATCATCTGCTCGTCACGAGCAGACTTGTCCTTGCCAGAGTTACGAAGAAGAAGTTGACAGTACTATGAAACCTTTATCAATTTAAGCAGTCCTAATTTTTCGATGCATAAACCTTTTTCTAAACCTCTGAACAATCGCTATCTTGTTATTAGTTGTGCAGCTATTTTACTGATCGTACAACTGGTTGCTGTGATGCATTATCACCACCAGGAATCAGCTGATGAAACGAGATTATGTCAGATTTGTATGGTGCAAGCTGGAAGCTCCACGGGTTTACTGCCTACTGCAATAAAAGTTATGCAGCCAGCCTATGTACTGGTTGCTGTTTCAGTGGAGATAATTGCTTTTTATATCTCCTTACAAACACCCCCCTTATCTGCCCGGGATCCTCCCTTTATTCTTTCCTGAAAATGACTCTTTCAGAGGTATTTGTCTGTCCGTATTGATCACCGATATGCAGCGAGTACCTTGTACGCAGGCTGGTATTTTACGAGCCACTGGTTAGTCCATTGAACAGGCACCGTTTTATCGTGCGTTTTCGATGTTATTCATGGGATCCTGAAAATGAAAAAGAATATATTATTCGCTGCTGCGATCAGTTGCATGGCACCTTTGTGTCATGCTGAAACACCGCAGGATATTGCACAACTTAAACAGCAATTGAAAGATATCCAGCAGAACTACAAGAAACAAATTCAATCACTTGAAGACCGGATAGAAGAGCTGGAATCACAACAGGTAAATAATCAACCCGCCCCCGCCCCAGTTCAGGAACAAAGTCGTCCTAATGCCTTTAATCCGGCCATTGCCTTGATCCTGGAAGGACGTTATCAAACATTTAGAAAGGATCTGGGAGATTCTATACCTGGGTTTAGTGTCGGGTCAGAAGCTGGTAATGGTGATCAGGGGTTTTCCCTGGGGGAATCAGAGCTTAATTTACAGGCCAGCATCGATGACCTGTATTACGGCAATCTGACGCTATCGCTTGCCGATGCTGGTGGTAGTACCGAAGTGGAACTGGAAGAAGCCTGGTTGCAAACCCAGGCATTGCCTTATGAACTAACCCTCAGGGCAGGGCGATTTTTTTCTGCTATTGGATATATGAATGAACGTCATACTCACACTGATGATTTTGCCGATCGGCCACTGCCTTACCGAGCCATGCTTAATACAGTCTATAAAGATGATGGTCTTCAATTGCGTTGGTTAGCACCGACGGATACCTTTTTGGAACTGGGTGGTGAATTAATGCGTGGTGCACAATATCCGGCAGGAGGATCGGCTAATCATGGTGTTGGTAGCTGGAGTCTGTTTGCTCATACCGGCGGTGATGTTGGTGTGAGTAATAGCTGGTTGCTGGGTTTGTCTTATTTATCGGCGGATACCAGGGAACGTGAATCCGGTAACGGAAGCAATCCAGATCTGTTCACCGGGGATAGCAATTTGGCAATCGCCGATCTGGTGTGGAAATGGGCGCCTCAAGGGAATCCCTATCGCCATAATGCAGTATTCCAGGGAGGTTTGTTCTGGCGGGATGAATCAGGAAAGTTTGCACCTGGCGGACAGAACTTTAATATCTATGATGGCAACCAGTTTGGCTGGTATTCACAAGTGGCCTATCAGTTCATGCCTGGCTGGCAAATAGGCTTGCGAGGTTCGGGGCTGAGTGCGGATGATACCGGGGCATCCTTTGCGGGTACAGCACTGGATAATCTGGGGCACGATCCCTGGGAGACGACCGCCATGATCGTATGGCGGCATAGTGAATTCAGCCAATTACGTTTGCAATATACCCACGATGAAGCTCAATTGCTGAGTGATGATCGATTTATCCTGCAATACATCGTTAGTCTGGGTGCTCACGGCGCTCACCAATTCTGAGGAATAGATAATGAAGAAAATATTGATAGTATTTTTTCTGTTGATGGGGTTTAGTCTTTCAGCTCAGGCCAGCCTTAAAACCTTTGCTTGCGAACCTGAGTGGGGCGCATTGGCCAAAGAACTGGGTGGTGAAAAAGTGGATGTCACCATCGCAACGACAGCTTTGCAGGATCCCCACCATATTCAGGCGCGTCCCAGTCTGATTTCACGCTTGCATCGTGCCGATTTGCTGGTCTGTACAGGGGCAGATCTGGAAATAGGTTGGTTGCCGGTACTGTTACGGCGGGCGAACAATACCAAAGTACAGCCAGGTAAACCGGGTTATGTGGAGGCCACCTCTGCGATCGCCTTATTGGATCGTCCTGCCAAACTCGACCGATCCCAGGGAGATGTGCATCCTTTTGGCAATCCCCATATTCAAACCAATCCACATAATATTCTTAAAGTCGCCCAGTTGTTGGGGCAACGACTCATCCAGATTGACAGTGACAATGCAGATTATTACCAACAACGTCTCACAGATTTCAACAAACGCTGGAATAAAGCATTACAGCGTTGGGATGAGCAGGGAAAAGCGCTGAAAGGTTTGCCCATTGTTGTGCAGCACAATGGCTGGATTTATCTGGAACAATGGTTGGGTATAAAGCGTGTCGCCACTCTGGAACCCAAACCAGGCGTGCCGCCCAGCACGACAGATCTGTCCAAAGTCCTCAACACTCTCAAAGCGCAACCAGCCAAAGCCGTGATCCGTGCTGCCTATCAGGATGAACGTCCCAGTGCCTGGTTATCCGATCATGCGCATATTCCCAAATTGGTTCTGCCTTTTACGGTAGGTGGCGATGCTCAGGCAGGCGATCTATTCAAACTGTACGACCGTACACTGTCACTGTTATCAACGGTGAAATGATGGAAAATCTTGATTGGAATGTGATTGGAGCACCATTGGCAGCGGGATTGTTGGTGTTGAGCACCCACGTGTTGCTGGGGCGCGAAGTCTTACGTCGAGGGATCATTTTCATAGATTTAGCCATTGCCCAGATTGCTGTCATGGGGGTGGTGGCAGCACAACAATTGGGTTGGCCAGAAGGGGGATGGGAAACTCAGGCAGCCGCCTTGAGTGCGGCTCTGGCAGGTGCTTTGATGTTGCATGGGTTTGAGCGTTTCTGGCCAAAACAGCAGGAAGCTCTGATTGGTATCAGTTTTGTAATGGCAGCCAGTGGCTCGTTAATACTTAGCATCGGCAACCCTCATGGTGCCGAACATCTTCAGGAACTACTGGCCGGTCAATTATTGTGGGTACGTTGGCAGCAACTGGGCTGGATGGCTGCGCTGTATGCCGTAATATTGCTAATCTGGATCGGGTTGGGATACCAGGGGCGTCGGTTTTACCTGCTTTTCTCTCTGGCAATAACCGCATCTGTGCAGGTCGTTGGTGTTTATCTGGTGTTTGCCTGTCTGATCATTCCTGCTCTTGCAGTCAGAAAACTTGGCGCTGTGAATGGGGTGATGACAGGATATGGAATTGGTATCCTGGCCTTTGGGGGAGGACTTCTGCTCTCATCTGCTTTTGATTTACCAGCAGGCCCCGTCGTCGTCTGGTTGCTGGGAATTATGGCGGTTCTTGCTCGCATACTGTTCTCTATCGGTTCCTTTGCAATCCCGGCGAACACCGAACAATAAAGAAACTCGATGTGAAAAAACCTGAGTTGAAGATGGTAGTTGATAATGAATATTGTGTTCCCATAATTCTGTGTGTGTCTTTTTTATTTATTTCGGTCTCTGGCTACATCAAGAAAGTGACTCTGTGGTTCGTGGTTCATCCAGTCATTACTCGACAGTGCCAGGTCTTGATATTTGTCTTTTCTTATCGGTAATCAACCGACTAACCCGCAAATAGTGTAAGACAAAATAATCTCCTGATTCTTTCATGTTATTGCCATCACTGGCATAAGCACTGATGATAGTTTTATTTTTGAGCAAATTGTGGCGATTAGTTTCTGAAGACTTGTATAACTTATGTCATCGAATCCCTACGAAATCGAATCTCCACGAAGTGACAAATCGACACAATTTGTAATTTGTAATTAGCAGGAGGATGATAGAGCCTTCGAGGATGATGGGAGCCTTGGAAAAATAACAAGCTGAAAAATCAGCATAATAATTATAACCCTGGTGGAGGTCTCTCTATGAAAAGTCTTACAGCTTTATCCTTAAGTATTGGTGTTCTAGGTGGTGTTGCAACATGGCTGGCGCTTGGTCCGCTTTCCGGAATAATCATGATCTGGGCTGTGTTTGTCGCCTGGGCCACTTTTTTTGCGGTTGGCGGTGATGGTAGTGCGCTGATTAATACGATCGTTTGTACAATCTTTGGTGCTATCTGCGCATGGGTTGCGGCATTCGTTATTCTTAAAATCCCCATGGCAGAATCACTGGGGCTACCGGTCTGGGCAGCAATTGTTGTCGGCATTACTGTCCTGATCATGTGTCTCGCAGCAAATATACCTGCATTGGCGACGATACCGGCAAGTGTGCTTGGCTATGCGAGTACCTTTGCTTTCCTGCTCCAGACCCCTGATAAATTAAGTCTGGAGAATTTAATGAGTAGTGTTCCGGCGGACAATGCCTTGATCACTGTGGCTGCTTCAATGGTGACAGGTGCGCTTTTTGGTATTATATCTGGGAAAGTTGCTGGTGCTTTAACCAGCGAATAAGAAAAAAAACTGATCTTATTTTTCAGGTCAGAAAAGAAGTTCGAAAAGGCCCTGGTTTCTTACCGGGGCTTTTTTTTGGAAGCTGGCCGTTCAATTTTTATAAACACTAAAACGAGACAAGGCAGTACACATTGCAGTGCACCATTTCGATGCGAACAGAAGATTATTGCACTGGAGTCGTGCCATTCCCACCCCTCCATAAAAGTTTATTTTCTCAAAATAAGTCAATAATTGTTTTATAAAACATATAGATAGATGGTACAGGTAGAATTGGCAAGCTGCTTGCAATAAAGGAGTTCATGCGAGCAATGATGCTTCGCCAATTAGAACATTGTAGTGCTTAAATACTTCGAAATTACTGTGTTCCGGGTGTGCTGATTTGCCATGAAATTTTTATTTAGAAACCAGGAGCAAGCATCATGAGTGAAGAAAAACACTCTCTTAATTTATTATCGTTTACAGGTAAGATCAAAATCCTGCATATGACATGGGTGGCTTTTTTTATCACCTTCGTTGTCTGGTTTAACCACGCCCCTCTGATGGCATCTATCAAAGAGACCTTTGGTCTGACCGCAGAGCAGGTTAAAACACTGCTCATTCTTAATGTTGCCATGACGATACCGGCAAGAATCGTCATCGGCATGTTAGTTGATACACTTGGGCCGAAAAAAACTTATTCTGGCCTGCTATTTATTGCTGCCATTATCTGTTTCTTTTTTGCGGCTGCTGATAGTTTTGAGACACTGGCGATCACTCGTTTTCTGCTGGGTTTTGTCGGTGCCGGTTTTGTGATCGGTATCCGCATGATCAGTGAATGGTTTCCTGCTAAACAAATGGGGGTGGCTGAAGGTATATATGGAGGTTGGGGAAATTTCGGTTCGGCCGCCGCCGCAATGGCTTTACCGACAATTGCACTGGCCTTTGGTGGTGATGAAGGCTGGCGATATGCCATCGTTGTGACGGGTGTCATGGCACTGGTTTATTCATTCGTTTATTTCTTTAATGTGACAGACACGCCAAAGGGCTCTACTTATTTCAAGCCGAAAAAAACCGGCGCAATGGAAGTCAGTAGCAAGGGTGATCTGATCTTCTATCTGCTGATGAATATCCCCATGTATCTGGCATTAGCATTGCTGACCTGGAAACTGGCAAATCTTGAAATGATCGGATCGACAGGTGCGACGATGATCTATGTTGGACTCTTTCTGGTTTACCTTTATCAGAGTTACCATGTCATACAGGTCAACAAGGGTGTGCTGACAAAAAAAGTGCCGGAAATTGATCGCTATTCGTTCAAACAGGTAGCTATTCTGGATCTGGCGTACTTTCTGGCTTTTGGTTCTGAACTGGCCGTGATTTCCATGTTGCCATTGTTCTTTATGGATACTTTTGAGTTGACGCAGGTACATGCGGGTTTGCTGGCTTCCGGTTATGCTTTCATGAATCTGGTAGCACGACCTGGTGGGGGCTGGATCAGCGACAAGTTTGGACGTAGAAAGACCTTGATAATTCTGCTTACAGGTTTGGCCATCGGTTATTTTGCCATGTCACAGATCACATCAAGCTGGCCAATTGCTCTTGCCGTGCTGGTGATGATGGCATGTTCCTTTTTTGTACAATCTGCAGAAGGTGCTGTATTTGCAATTATTCCTCTGATCAAGCGTCGTCTAACGGGCCAGATTGCAGGCATGGCAGGGGCTTACGGTAATGTTGGAGCCGTGGTCTTTCTGACGATTTATTCCATGGTAACGCCACAGACATTTTTCTTTGTGATCTGCGGGGCAGCGGTGTTAGGCGTCATAACCATTCTTTTCATGGAAGAACCGAAAGGTGCGATTGCCGAGACGCTTCCGGATGGAACAGTGCAGATGATAGATGTAAGCTAATCAACAGGCG
>JALSSM010000082.1 GCA_026984275.1 Gammaproteobacteria bacterium | reverse complement strand
CTGTCACACACTTGTTACCTGTCATGAGCATACTGCTGATCATTCATTAATAGTATCCCTAAGGAGGGTAAAAATGTTATTTGATAAAAAACCATTTAAGACAAGTTTGATTGCAGCCGTATTGCTCGCACCTGCTGGAGCCTATTCTGCTGATATAGATTCCGATCTTCCTGATTATACAAAGGTCAGTGGGGTTTCGGGTAATGTTTCAAGTGTTGGATCTGACACGTTGGCAAATCTGATGACACTTTGGGGTGAGGAGTTTAAGCGTCTATATCCTAATGTGAACATACAGATCCAGGCTGCGGGTTCTTCTACGGCTCCACCCGCTTTAACTGAAGGAACATCAAACTTTGGTCCTATGAGCCGTAAGATGAAGGACAAAGAGTCCGCTGCTTTCGAAGCCAAATATGGTTATAAGGCAACGGCTATTCCTGTTGCAATCGATGCCCTGGCTGTCTATGTGAACAAAGACAATCCCATTAAGGGTCTTTCCATCCCACAGGTGGATGCAATTTTTTCAGCCACACGTAAATGTAAATATGATCAAGATATTACCAAGTGGGGTGATGTCGGGTTGACTGGCGAATGGGAAAACCGTCCAATTCAGCTTTATGGCCGTAATTCAGTTTCTGGTACTTATGGCTATTTCAAAAAGAAAGCCCTATGCAAAGGCGACTACAAGGACACGGTCAATGAACAACCTGGATCAGCATCTGTGGTGCAGGGTGTAACCAAATCTATTAACGGAATCGGTTATTCTGGTATTGGTTATAGAACCTCAGGTGTGAAAGCTGTCCCTCTTGCAAAAAAAGAAGGAGGTGAGTTTATTAAAGCAACGCCTGAGAATGCGGTAGATGGATCATATCCATTGGGTCGTTTTCTTTACATTTATGTCAACAAGCACCCAAACAAACCACTCAGTCCTTTAGAGCTTGAATTTATTAAAATGGTGTTATCCAGGATTGGGCAGCAAGTCGTAGTAAAAGATGGCTATATTCCATTACCTGTAAAAGTTGCAGCGAGATCATTAGAAAAGGTCATTCAGTAGGATAAATCAAAAGCGGTATAACCAGGCTTCGCCACGTCGGAGCCTGGTTTGTTAATGTGATTTTTTTATCAGTATCAATAAGTTTTATAAATAAACATGATAAGCCAGACAACTGACAAGCAAACTTTATCGACCAGTAATGAGTCTGTTATTCTGAAACGTCAGCGTTGGCGAGATCTTAAAGATTGGTTGTTTAAGCAGACAATGGCCTTTGGTGGTGTCAGTGTCATTATTGCAATCCTGCTGATCTTTATTTACCTGTTCTATATTGTGACCCCTCTTTTTAAGGGAACAGAAATCGAAACTTCAGCAACTTTTCAAACCACAGAAAATTTAGGCAGCCTTCCATCTGCCATTGCAATGGAAGAGTATGCTGAAGTTGGCCTTAGCGTAAATGATCAGGCCGAAGCCATTTTTTTTAAACTTAAAGATGGCACCGTACTCTCTAGCCATCCATTGCTGAAAGATCAAAAAATTACATCGATCAGCAAAGGCGATCCGGCTCAGGAAACCATTGGGATCGGTTTAGACAATGGATCAATATTGTTATTAAAACATGTCTATAAGATCAGTTATCCGGATGATAAACGTAAAATTTCACCAGAACTGGAATTTCCTCTGGGTCAGGAGCCAGTTGAGCTTGATAAAGACGGCAAGGCCATTGTAAACCTTTCTGTTCAGAGCGCTGATGATCAGACGACTGTCGTGGCAAATACAGTAGATGGTCGATTATTGATCGCGCGATTTACAGTGGAAGAATCCATGCTTGGCGATGAGGTGGAGATCGAAAAAGAAATCTCTACCATTGATCTGACGGGCGAGGAAGTTGATTTACTTAAAATTGATGTTGATCAGGAAGAGCTTTATATCACGACCAGATCAGGTTATTTAATCTATTATTCTATAGCTGATATTACAGAACCCGTTTTGATTGATCGGGAAGGGCTTGTTGCTCAGGATGAAAAGATAACCGCCATGGAGTTTCTGAGTGGAGGGATCTCTATTTTAATCGGTGATTCAAACGGGAAAGTAAGTCAGTGGTTTCCTGTCAGGGATGATAAAAACAAATACAGAATTGAAAAGATTCGAGAGTTTAGCCTGGGCAATAAACCCATTACAGCGATTGCATCAGAATATTTTCGTAAAGGTTTTGTTGCCGCCGATGAAAGTGGCAGGATCGGCCTCTTTCACACAACCGCAAATAGAAAACTACTGGCTCAGCCAGTTTCAGATAAAGCAATCAATTTACTCACAATTTCACCACGAGCCGATGCCATATTGGCAACAGATGTAGCAGGGAGAATATATTTCATTCATGTAGACAACGAACACCCTGAAGTCTCATGGAGTTCACTATGGGGCAAGACCTGGTACGAAAGCCGACAAGGGCCTGAATATATCTGGCAATCATCCTCGGCGAGTAATGATTTCGAACCCAAGTTCAGCTTGACACCACTGACTTTTGGTACATTAAAAGCTACTTTTTATGCCATGTTATTTGCTGTGCCGTTGGCGATATTTGGCGCTATTTATACAGCTTATTTCATGACACCAAAAATGCGAAATATGGTTAAACCCACCATTGAGATTATGGAGGCATTACCTACGGTTATTCTTGGGTTTCTGGCAGGATTATGGTTGGCACCCTTGATGGAAAGGAATTTACCAGGTGTCTTTCTGATCATTATTCTGATACCTGCATTTATTCTTTTTGCCGCTGCACTTTGGACCAGACTCCCCAAAAAGATTCGTCATTCTGTGCCTGATGGCTGGGAAGCGGCGTTACTGATCCCGATCATACTGATTGCTACTTATGTTGCGATGAGCCTGAGTCATCCTGTCGAGCATCTATTTTTTGATAATGATATGCCGTCCTGGCTTACCAATCAGCTGGGGCTGGATTTTGATCAACGTAATTCTCTGGTGGTCGGGATCGCGATGGGATTCGCTGTTATTCCAACTATTTTTTCGATCAGTGAGGATGCAATTTTCAGTGTCCCGAAACACCTTACTGTGGGATCACTGGCTCTTGGAGCTACGCCATGGCAAACCCTTGTTCGAGTCGTTATTCTGACAGCCAGCCCCGGCATATTTTCAGCCCTGATGATAGGCCTTGGACGTGCCGTTGGTGAAACAATGATCGTCCTTATGGCAACAGGAAACACGCCCATCATGGACTTCAATATTTTCCAGGGCTTTCGTGCATTATCGGCCAACATTGCTGTTGAAATGCCAGAATCTGAAGTCGGTAGTACCCATTACAGAATTCTGTTTCTGGCCGCACTGGTCTTATTCATGGTTACTTTTATCTTTAACACCGTTGCAGAACTGGTTCGGCAACGTTTAAGGGAAAAATATAGCTCTCTCTAATCTCTAATATGAATAAATCAAATACAGAATGGTTTAAAAGTGGACTCCCCTGGATCTGGCTGACAGCAGGTGCAGTGAGTATCTCTTTGATCATGGTTATCGGTCTGGTTCTGTTAATCGCTACTCGTGGTCTTGGCCAGTTCTGGCCGGGTGAGGTTATTTCTCTGCAATATCAGGCAGGAGGAAATGAAAGAGTCTCATTACTTGGAGAGATCGTTGATCATGAGCACGTCAATGCGCCTCGTTTACGAGAACAAGGAATTGATGTTCCTGAAGGCATCGATCGTGTTGATCGTTTCTTGTTGAAACGTGGTAATCGTGATCTGACCGGGCTTGATTTTCAGTGGATCCTTGCAACGAATATGGGAGAACAGACACGACCAGAAGATGTGATTGTGATTGAACGTGAGGAATGGGGGAATTTTTACGGTTATCTGAATGAGGTTAAAGAGTCTGGTAAACCGATCACAAAAAATCAATGGCAGGCATTACAAGATCGTATTCAAAGAAAACAGCATCTTTCTGAACAAATAAAACACATCGAAAAAGATCTGATCGGCAAAATAAATTATAAAGTCGAGAAACTTCGCCTTAAAGAACGACGATTACAACTGGACAATATTACCGATAAAGCACCTTATACAGCGATAGAAAAAGAACGCGCAGAACTGCATAAAGAGTATGCATCATTCCAGGCGCAACTGGCCAAACTCTATCAGGATATCAACCGGGATAGCATCACCGTTTCAACAGGTGAAGGGCAAAAAATCGATTTGCCTTTATCAAAAGTTCGAAGAGTCTATCAGCCGAACAAGATGAGTTGGCTTGAAAAGAGTCAGTTCTACCTGACAAAAATGGGTGAGTTTCTTTTTGATGAGCCCAGAGAAGCCAATACTGAAGGCGGGATTTTCCCTGCCATTTTTGGAACAGTTCTGATGGTGCTGATCATGTCTGTACTGGTCACACCTTTTGGAGTCGTAGCGGCTATTTATTTACATGAGTATGCTCATAAGGGACCATTAACCCGGATGATTCGTAT
>JALSSM010000081.1 GCA_026984275.1 Gammaproteobacteria bacterium | reverse complement strand
CGCCCTGACGATTCTTCAAAGTCACACGTCCGGCCAAAGACAGATCACGATCAAACCACGGGTTGAGTAATACCCCACCATAGACCTCGACACCCAACTGGTTATAACCTTTACTCTCTATTTCCGGATTGGGTTTAACCTTGAAACAGGGACTATCCGTATGCGCACCCACCATACGAACACCTGTTTCAACCGGTGATTTCTTTCCCAACCGGAAAGCCACGATAGAAGAATCATTGCGGATAACAAAATAATTCCCTTCAGGCTCTACATCCCAGGTATCCTGTTCATGAAGTTGAACGAATTTCTTCTCCAGCAAATGTCGCTTTAGTTCCGAGACAGCGTGAAAAGGTGTGGGTGAACGATCCAGAAAATCGAGTAATTCGTAATTAAAACTTTGCTTTGTCATGATAAATAATCGTTGTTTGATGGGACATGATAACCCAGCTTGTATCCCGGAAGAAGCCTGTGTGGCCGAAGGAAGTGCACGGGGCACCCAGGCTACCCGCAGGAGCGGACTGCATCCGCGAATCGGTTGTAACAAGCAGAGTTTCCTGCTCGTTAAACTCAGAATTCGCGGATGTAATCCACTCCTGCTGAAGACTATCCCGCCATCAACATCAATTCACTTGGCCAAGCTGATCTGATTCTGAAAAATAGACTTACTGAATACTTTTCAGCGTTTCCTCGGCCTCATCCTTACCCGAAAAATCCCGGCCACTGTTCACAGCAAGTTCAAGGTGATTTTTAGCCAGACTCATGACCGACCCATCTTTGAAATAGGCCATTCCGAGATGGTATTGAAGTACCGGTTCTTTGGGAGCTGCTGCAACGGCCTTTTCAAGTACAGAAATCGCACGGCTGTAATTGCCTGTTTTATAATTAACCCAGCCTATCGTGTCCTGAAAAGCAGGATTCTCAGTATCCTCCAGAATCTTCAGGAGTTTTTGTGCTTTACTGATCGCCTCTGGCGTATTGACATTATCGACATAAAGCATGGCCAGATTATTTGCCGCCAATACATTTCCTGGATCTTTATCCAGAATTTTTTCGTAAAGATCTACCGCCTGATCGGCTTTCCCCGTTTGCTCATAAGCACCAGCGAGACCTGTTATCAGAACGGGATCTTCTGGTAATTCTTTAATGCCAGCCTCGTAAATTTCAATGGCTTTATCAAGATTCTTTTCAAGTGCATAAGTCCTGGCCAGACTGACATAAGGAACCCGATAATCCGGTTTTGTTTTAATGACAAACCGAAAAATGTCACGTGCTTCAGGAATTTTATTCTGTGCTGCGAGGATCTCTCCTTTCATGTTCAAAGCCACATGATTGGTTGGATTATCTTTGAGCACTTTATTAACTCGGGCTAATGCCTCATCCGCCTGATCCTGGGCCATATAACCACGAACGAGTTGTTGTAGTGGTTGAATTGCATTTGGTGATTTCTCCAATGCTTTGGTGTAGTCATCAATACTTGATGAAAAATCATTTTTCATCTGATGCGCGAGACCTGAAAGATGATAACCTTCCCCACTTTCCGGAAAAGCCTCTTTTATTTTCTCGGCGGTTTCCAGAGCAGATTTCCAGTCCTGTTTGGCTGATTGTAATTTAAACAGTGTTTCCAGAGCCGCTGCATTATCAGGAGCGATGGCCAACACCTGCTGAACTTGTTCAATAGCCTGATCAGGTTTGCCCATTTTTAATAACACTTCCGCAAGTTCAGAGCGAACCACGGCATCTTGAGGCGAAGCTTCTACGGCTTTTTCCAGTGCATCTCTTGCAAGGGCAATTTCCCCATTCATGGTATGTGCACGTGCCAGTAATCGCAGGTGCTTGGCTGAAGCCGGGTTATTACTTAATGCGGCACGAAAATCTGCGATGGCTTTGGTTGCATCATTATCTAACAGAGCAAGACTGCCACGCACTGTCAAGGCCTCTACATCTTTCGGGTTCTCTTTTAAGACTTCCTCTGCCAGCTTCCCGGCGTCATCAAATTTCTTAAGTTGCATATTAATGACGGCTAACTGGGATTTGGCTTTCAGGCCAGCGGGCGCCCCATATTTGTTCTCTTCGATAATCTTGTTCAGCACCTCAATACTCTTATCGATATTGTCCGTTCTATACAATTGAGCCAGACCAAACTGAAGATCACTATCATCCGGGTTCTTCTCTATTGCCGATAATAATTCCTTTTCTGCCGCATCAGCACTGCGATACTTTGCCAGAAACTCGATCAAAACCAAGTGTGATTTATTATTTTCTATATCAAGCGCTGCCGCCTCTCTGAGCGTCTTTTCCGCCTGATCAAGATTCTTCTGACTGATATAAAAACTGGCCAGTTGATACCGATGCATGAGGTTATCGGGTTCGGCGGCGATAATCTCTTCAAGAATCTTTGCCGTACCTTCGACATCCTTTTGAGACATCAGGACTTTTGCTTTAAGCCCTAATAAATTTGTGTTACCCGGATGTTTTTGCAAACCATCATTGATTAAAGCCAATGCCTTGGCCGGATCTTTTTGTGAAAGATGTAAAGAGGCAACCAGTGCGATACTGTTCATGTGTCCCGGCTCTATCTTCAATGCCGCGAGACCGTCAGAAAAACCACCGGTAATATCACCACTCTTCGCCTTAACACCACCGCGTAATGCCAATGCATCCGGATTCTCCGGGGCAAGTTTCAATGCCGTTTCAGCTTCTTCCAGTGCCTTATCCAGTGCATTACCTAAGAGGTAGATCTGTCCCGTATGAATATGTGCATCGACATGCTTGTCATCCAGTTTGATCACCGCCAGGAACTGGCTCATAGCAGGTCGCCATTGACCTAGCTTTTCCAGTACCAAACCGAGTTGATAATGCGCATCGGCATCTTTTGGATCAATCTGCAACGCATTTTTGAACTCAAGCTGGGCTTTTTCATAATTACCCTCTTCTACGAGGGCCATACCACGCTCCATATAGGTAGCTTTACGTTCATCCGCACCGCCGCATCCGGCAAGCATGAGAGAAAGAACAAAAACACAAGCTAATTTACTGATCAACTTATTGATATTACACATAATCTATTCCTAAAATAAAACCAATTTAATGTGTGGATAGTACCCGGATAAGAGCTATGACTGCAACAAAACAAGAGGAAACATTTGTAACGAAAAATACTGCAACAATGATTTTCAACTCAGGGAAATAATCCGCGATAACCCAGGATCCCCATTGTTAATAGAACAGAGACATTGAGAAAATTCAGGCGTTTCTCTATCCTTGTTAACAACACTTCACAGCCATATAACATGATCATACTTTTCACGATCAGAACACCGATATCTTTGATCTGTAAATATCGACCACCAAAAACAGCAATCGCCAGCACACCAAAGACAATAAGATAATCCATCGGTGATGTCTGAAATTTCTTATCCATGGCATAGCGCACGACAATAGCGATTGAACCCGCGAGTAAAGTAAACGGGATCACATCAAAATAGACCAGCTGTGAAAACCTTTCTGAATGGGCCACAAGATAGACAGAAAAAATGGCCGCAATATAGACACCGCCACGAAGTGAAAAACCGTTACTTTGTCTGTGATAAAACATATCCAGCAACATCACTGCAAAAAATACCGCGGCGATCATGCCAAAATCTTTGGGAACTGAATCAACAAAAAGACTACTGATAATCAAATAGGCTGGAATAATAAAACTGATCAATCTGATCGCCAGCTGGATAATATCGATCTTATGTCGGCGGAAGTAATGAACCGTGGTAAATAACGTTGTTCTCATTTGAACCTGGGAACCCGTTCTCCAACCTGTTCGTTCAGCGTAGCCCAGCAAACCAAAAATCATCAATGCGACTAAAGCATAGAGTGTCATGATCAAGAGATCACTCTCATAGCGCAGAAAAATAGCACTGATCACTAACAAGGCCTGGATCGAATAAATAATGACCACGGTTTCGTAATGGTCAAAACCCAGATTAAGCAGACGATGGTGGATGTGAGTCCGATCAGCTCGAAAAGGACTGTGCCCATGTTTGACCCGTACAACCATCACGGCCAGCAGATCAATCACGGGTAATCCAAGAAATAATAAAGTCAGGGCAGGACTCAACGTCGGGTGTACATTCTGTGTCACCAGCACCGCCAGAAAACCTAACGAATAACCCAGAAACTGACTCCCTGTATCGCCCATAAAGATCTGCGCGGGATGTGTGTTATAGCGAAGAAAACCCAAGATGCCGCCGATACAACTTGCCGCAATAATACTGGCCTCGATACCATCCGCGATATAGGCCAGAAAAGCGATCACGATCAGACTCAACATCGACTCGCCACCCGCCAGTCCATCCAGTCCGTCTGATGTATTCACCGCATTGGTCATCCCGATAATGGCAAAATAGGTAAAAGGAATACCCACCCACGGAGAAACGCCGTCAATATCAGTAAAAGGCAGATGTCTGATC